>JBMYTY010000098.1:0-6465 GCA_049604855.1 Gammaproteobacteria bacterium
GGCCAGCTATGGGCACGTGGTTGGACCGATAGATGACCCACGCCGCCAGATACTTTGCGACCCTCAAACGTCCGGCGGTCTGCTGGTCGCCGTGAGCCCGGAGAGCGTGACCGAATTCCTCAGCATCACCCGTGATGCCGGTCTGAACCTTTCACCCATCGGTGAGTTGTTGCCCCCCGGTGAGGGCCCACTCATCACGGTCGCCTGACCTCACGCCCGGTCATGGCCGCACTTCCCACGACGGACGACTACCGACGTCTGTTTCTCGATGACATCCCGTTGCTGGATGTGCGCGCTCCGGTCGAGTTCGCCCAGGGTTCGTTTCCGCTCGCGGAGAACGTGCCCATCATGGACGACGAGGACCGACACACCATCGGCATCCGATACAAGGAAGCGGGCCAGGAGGCCGCCATCGCCCTGGGCGCGGAGCGGGTCCAAGGGGAAATCCGTGAGCGTCGAGTCGCCGCCTGGCTGGACTTTGCCCGCCGCCACCCCGAGGGGGTGTTGTACTGCTTCCGTGGCGGTATGCGCTCCCAGATCGCCCAGGACTGGTTACAACAGGCCCTGGGTCACGAATACCCCCGGGTCAAGGGCGGCTACAAGGCCCTGCGCCGTTTCCTCATGGACGAGATCGATAACTCCGCGCGCGACATCCGACCGCTCATCCTCGCCGGGCGCACCGGGTCGGGTAAGACGCGCATCATCGATATGACGCGCGAGAGTATCGACCTGGAGGGCCTGGCCAACCATCGCGGCTCCGCGTTCGGCCCCCAGGCCCGTCCCCAACCCGCGCAGATCGATTTCGAAAATGCCCTGTCGATCCAGATGCTCAAGTGTCGCAACCGGGAGCGGCTGGACCTGTTGTTCGAGGACGAGAGCATCAATATCGGCGCGCGCCGCATCCCCCGGGTCTTCTTCGACACCATGAACCGGGCACCGCGCATCCTGCTCGAGGTCTCCACCGAGGAACGCATCGAGATCACCCGGCATGAGTACACGGTGGAGGCCCTGGCGGAGTTCCGGGAACTCTATGGTGACGATGACGGTTTCGAACGCTGGGCGGACTACCTGCTCACCAGTATGGATCGGATCCGCAAGCGCCTGGGTGGCGTGCGCCACCTGGAAATCCGCACCCTGGTCGAACAGGCCATCGACCTGCAACGTCGAACCGGCGACACCAGCGGCCACCGCGCCTCCATCGCCCGCCTGCTCAGCGATTATTACGACCCCATGTACGACTACCAGATCGAGCGCTCGGAGCACCAGGTCGAGTTCCGGGGCGACCGCGATGCCGTACTGGACTGGTTGGCGTCACACGACTATCGATAAGGAAGCTCTGAACGAATCGTGACACGGCGCCTTGCCCCGTCCTCGGCCCCGACTCAGGCGTCGGCCGTCTCTTCGTCCACCGAGGTCACCTTGAGACGCACCTGCGTGGCCTTGAGGAATTCCGACTCTTCCTGAAGATCCGCGAGGGTCAGCGGATGATCGGCCAACCAGTCGGCGGGTAGGCGCAGCTTGAGCTTGCATTCGTTCTTACGCCCGACCTTGAGTTCGAATGGGGCACTCGGGCCATCGATACGCCCGCGGTGGAGCACCACCGCGAGACGCAACAACACGCACAGTCGGATCGCCGCCTCGCGCTCCGCATCGGGCAGGGTGTCAAACACATCCAGGGGAAAGCGACGCCGGTGGCCGCGAACCAGGGCGGCCAGCACCGCCTGCTCACGACGCGAGAACCCTGCCATGTCCGCGTTGCTGAGCATGTAGTGACCGTGCTTGTGGTGCTGGTTGCGGGAAATGACCAGCCCCACCTCGTGCAGGCGGGCCGCCCAGCGCAGGGTGTCCTCCATGGGCTCACCCTCCAGCGCCCAATCCGTCGCCACCTGGCGCAGGCACTCAACGGCGGTCTGCTCCACGCGTCGCGCCTGGGTGGTATCGACGCCGAGCCGCTTCGCCAAGCGGTTGACGGTGCGATTGCGCACATCATCGTGGCGCAGACGCCCCACCAGGTCATAAAGCAAGCCTTCGCGCAGGGCCATGTCGGACACCGAGAGACGGTCGATATCCAAACCCAGAACCAGGGCGTTGAGCACGGCGAACCCACCGGCGAACACGGGGCGACGCTCGTCCTTCAATCCCGACAGCACGATGTTGTCCGTCTGGCCGGCGTCGATCAGGGCCTGGCGCAGACGGGCCATACCCTCTGGAGTGATAGCCCCGTCGCTCCAACCCTGTGCCTTGAGAACGGCGCCCACCGCGCGCACCGTGCCCGAACACCCGAGGGCCAGATTCCAGCCCAACTCCCGGCAACGGGTGGCGATGGTCCCGATTTCGCGTTGCGCGGCCAACTCGGCCTTCGCCAGGGTCTTCCGATTGATCCGACCATCGGCGAAGTGAGCGCGCGTCCAGGATACCGATCCCATGAATAGCGAATCCCGACTGAGGGTCTCGAACCCCTCGCCGACGATCACCTCCGTGGACCCGCCGCCGATATCGATGACCAGGCGATTGCCCTCGTCGCCCGCCCGTCCGTGCGATACGCCAAGGTAGATCAAACGCGCTTCCTCACGACCGGCGATCACCTCGATAGGGTGGCCGAGTGCCTGTTCGGCGCGTGCCAGGAACGAACCGGACCCGCGCGCGCGCCGCAAGGTGTTGGTACCGACCGCGCGCACCGAGCCCGGTGGAAGATCACGCAAACGCTGCCCGAAACGCTCGAGACAGGTAATGGCCCGCTCCTGGGCTTCATCGGACAGGTGATTCTTTGTATCCAGGCCGGAGGCCAGACTGACCATCTCGCGCAAGCGGTCGATGACGTGAAGCTGACCGTCCTCCATGCGGGCAACGATCATGTGGAAGCTGTTGGAGCCCAGGTCAACCGCGGCCAGGACTTCTGGCGGGCGGACGAAGGCGGTACCGAAACCCAACATGGGGAATCACCGGAGAAATCAGACGGGGCGGCAATGGTATGCGCCCCATCCCATGAAACCAAAGTCGGCCGTGACGCGGCGCGTCAAACCTCCCCGCCCACGCCGAGGGAGCGCAGTTGGCGTGGGGCCAGGGCCCATACCACCTGCATGCCTCCGCCCTCCTGTCGCTCCAACAACACCGCCGCCCCCTTTTTGAAGCGGAACCACCCCAAACCGCCACCGCAGGTCAAACGGCTGAGGAGAATGGACAGCCCCGGTTCATGACCGATCAGCGCATTGCGGCTCTCATCGGGCCGGGCCTGCACCCAAGACGCCAATTCCTCCACGGACACATCGGGAGCAAGCAGGTCCATCTCCAGACGCTGGGGAAAAACCCCTCGCCGGGTATACGCGTCGGCCACGATATCGGCGGTCTGAACGGCCCGGACCAGGGGGCTGCTGGCAATGAGCGACAGGTCGGGAACCATGCGGTAGAGCGCGCTCGCCCCCTTGCTCATCCGGCGAATGCCCTTGTCGATCAACGGGCGCTGACCGTCGGGTTGGCCCGTTTGGGCAAACTCCACCCGGTCGGAGGCGATGGCATGACGCACGAGCAGCAGTTGCATGGGATGTCCCCCCTCAGGGAAGCACCGATAGGATCGGGCGCCCTATGTTCCATATGCCGACGGCGTAATCCAGTGTTTCGACGCGGTGCATCAACGCACCTTCCACGCCGCCACGGCCAATGCCACCCAGGCAAGGATGAAGGCCGTACCACCGAGGGGTGTGATCGCCCCCAGGAAACGCAGCCCCGTGACGGCCATGACATAGAGACTGCCGCTGAACAGCACCATGCCCGACAGCATCGACCATCCGGCCAGACGCACCGCCATGCCACCGGGCGCATCAGGCGGCGTAGTCCGTGCCATCAGGCCCACGACCACCAGGGCCACGGCATGCAGCAGGTGATATTCCGCGCCTGTCTGGTAGGCATCGAATAAGCGCTCTTCGATCCGGCCGCGCAGACCATGGGCGCCAAATGCGCCCATGCCCACGGCAAACGCACCGTTGAGCGCGCCCAGGGCAATGAACAATCGGTCGATTCCGGAACGGACTTGGGGCATGGCTGGGGAAACTCGCTGAAAAATCTCTAAACGTCGTTCGGCCCGGCCAGGTATGGCTCAGACCAGGCCCGGATCAGACGCGCGGCGTACTCGGCATCCGCGATGGTACTGAACAGATGATCCGCGCGATCGAGGGATACGAAACTCTTCGGGTGACGCGCGGCGCTGTACAAACGCCCCGCGCTCGCGATGGGCACCACCTCGTCCAGTGGGGAATGCAAGATCAGAAGTGCCCGCCCGAGGTCCGCGACCGCATCGACCCCGGGCTGTGCATCGAGGTCATCCAGCCATTGCTGGTTGATGGTGTAGCTTCCCGGGCCCACACGGATGGTCGCCCTGCCCTGCTCACGGATCTGGGTCTGCTTGGACTCAAAATGGTGGCGCAGGTGCGCGGCCTCCGCCGGTGACCCGATAACGCTCACCGCACGCACGAAGGGCAGATCGGGAGCCGCGCGCAGGCTGGCCGTCCCGCCCATGGAATGGCCAAGCAGCAGACCGGGGGCTCGATGCTCAGCCGCCAGGTAACGCGCGGCCTGACGCACGTCCTCGATCATGGTGGAGAAATTGCTGTCCTCGAAGCGCCCCTCACTCTCACCCAGACCCGCGAAATCAAAGCGCAAGACCGCCAGCCCCTCCCGCGCCAGGGTACGACTGATATGGGAATTGGCGCGCAGGTTCTTGGTGCAGGTGAAGCAATGGGCCAAGACCGCATAGGCACGCGGTTCGCTGTCGCGCGGGGCGTCGAGAACCCCCGCCAGACTGAGGCCGGCATGGCCTTCGAAACGGACGCGATGGGAATGCATGGTTGCTTATCGTGCGCCTCGCGGTGTGCGATTACATCCGGCCGGGATCGCGGAAAACGGGAAATCCTGATGCATGGTGTGCGCCGGGAGGCGGGTCGGACAGTGGAGATGATCACCAAGTATGACGACCTCCGGGCATCGGGAAAGGCGCCCATTGATTCCCGCGTCCGCCCGGGGTTGGATCAAGACGCGCGCGCCGCGCACACTGCGCGCCGTTTCCTCCTTCCAACACGGACCGCCGTCAACATGGGCCACCGCCTCTCAAAGATTTACACCCGTACCGGCGACGACGGTACGACCGGCCTGGGCGACGGTGAGCGGGTACCCAAGGACCATGCCCGCGTGGAGGCCTACGGTACCGTCGATGAACTCAACAGCAGCCTCGGCGTGCTCCTGGCCTGCGAGCTCCCGACCGATATCGCAGCCTGCCTGACCGGTGTTCAACATACCCTGTTTGATCTGGGCGGTGAGCTTTCGGTGCCCGGGTATTCAGCCGTCTCGGCCGAACATGTGGAAAAACTCGAGATCGAGCTGGACCGACTGAACGCGGACCTGCCCATGCTCAAGGAATTCATCCTGCCCGGTGGCAGCACCAGCGCCGCCGCCTGCCATATGGCCCGTGCCATCTGCCGTCGCGCCGAACGTCGCACGGCCACCCTGGCACGCGGTGAAACCATCAACCTGAACGGCCTGCACTACCTGAACCGGCTGTCCGACCTGCTGTTCGTGATCGCGCGCGTCCTGCTCAGGGCGGAGGACAGGCAAGAGGTTCTCTGGAAACCCGGCCGTTAGGGAAGCTCTGAACGAATCGTGACACGGCGCCGGATGCGCCTACGGCTTATCCGGCCTACGAATCGATGCGTGCAAACCGGCGGCTTTGGTGGTTAAAACCCCGGGTGTAGGCTGGATAAGCGCAGCGCATCCGGCGTCGACAGGGAAACTCTGAATAAACAGGCGCGAGCCAGATGGGTTTCAGGATTCGCGGCTTCAGGATTTACGGTTTCAGGGCGGTTTCAGGGCGGGTTCTGAAGCCATGAAGGCCGCGGCTGATTCGTTCAGAGCTTCCTTTGTAGCGCGACACCCACACGGCGGGCCCCTGTAGCCGGATCAAAGGCCCGGTCCGAGCGCATTCATCCGGTTACCGATCCACGCTCGACCTGTTGCTCGCGAACCTCAGACAGATAACGCTCCAAGGTGTCGGCATCCGCTGGAGCCAGATTACCGCTCTGCTCCGTCTGACCGGCCAGTTCCGCGATACGAACGAAGCCCAGGCTGGCGGCCGACCCTTTTAGCGAGTGCGCCAGATCCTGCAGGGCCAATCGGTCGGATCGGCGGGCGGCATCGCGCATATGCTGGACCTGGTTGGAGGCCATATCGACAAACCCGCGCGCGGCGGTGAGCCATCCCTCGCCTAGCTGGGAGCGCACGCGGGCGATCGCGGCCTGCTCCTCGCCGATGTTCGGCCCCTGCGCGACCGGCATGGTCGGCTCGGGCTGCTGAGCCAGGTCCAGCGATTGGAGCAACTCGGATAGTTCCTCGCTGCCCACGGGCTTGTTCACCAGCCCATTCATCCCGGCCTGTTCTGATTTGAGGCGATCCGCCTCCAGTACGCTGGCCGAGATTCCG
>JBMYTY010000099.1:0-6458 GCA_049604855.1 Gammaproteobacteria bacterium
ACCTCGGACGTGTGAATCAGGTTGGCGCTGGGTAGCCCCTCGCACTTTTGCGGAGTGTGGCTGACCACATGCACATGGTGCTTGTCGACGCCGAGTTCGATCAATCGATTGACGATCTTCCGACAGATCCGGGGTTCCGGAACCATGGCGAAGATTCTTCTCATGCTTATCCCTCCCGGTTCACGTGAGCTTGGCGCGGTGCGGGGCGATGATGGATTCCCCGGCACGCTGCCTGCCAACACAATGGGACCAAATCAGTCCTATTTAAAGCTCGGCTTAGCCCGAAACGGGCCTGGGGGATTCCAACCACAATGAATTAACGGTTGTCAGCAGCCCCACATGGAATCGCGAAGCGGCCGGGAGCTTGCGCTTCCTTAGCGCACCCTGCCGATAGCCCACAGGGCGAGGCCGAAAAACATCAACGGCGGTGTGATCGCGCTCAGTAACGGCGGCACCCCGTACAACAGACCGAGGTGACTGAGCGTCAGGTTGACGACGTGAAAACCGATCCCAACCAGGATACCCACCAACACCCGCTGACCGGTCCCCGAATCCCTCAGAGACCCGAAGACGAAGGGAATCGAAAGCAGGACCATGACCACCGTAACCAGTGGGGAAACCAGCTTCTTCCAGTAAGCAAGTTCGTATCGGGAACCATCGAGCCCGTTCTCCTCCATGTAACGGACGAACACCAACAGATCCCAGGCGGCCAGGGTTTCGGGCTTGATCACGGCAACGTTGATCATCTCGGGCATCAGGTGAGACGACCACTTCACCGACTCACGGCTTCGGGACAGCACACCCTCTTCGCTGATCAGGTGTTCCGTCGCCCCGTACAGCGTCCAGCCCAGATCCGGATCGTGAACACCCCGTTCCGCCTCGACCAGGGTGTCCAAACGATGGCCATCACCGAACCGGTATATCGTGACACCTCGAATCTCCCGACGCCCGGCAATCTCTCGGATGTTGATGAAATCCCGCCCATCTCGCACCCAGTAACCCAGGCGGCCACGAAAGCTGATGGTGTCAGACAAGGCCTCGTTGCGAATGTTCTCCGCCGCCTGTTCACCGGGTGGCGCGACCCACTCACCCACCGTGGCCGCGACCACCATGATCACCAGCCCGGCCAAAGCCGCCGAACGCACGATGCGCCCCACCGAGAACCCGATGGCACGAATCACCACCAACTCGCTGTTGCTGGCCAATGACCCCAGGCCCAAAAGACTGCCCAGCAACGCCGCCATGGGGAACATTTCGTACGCCCGTCGAGGCAGGGTGTACAGCGTGTACAACAGGGCATCCTGAAGACCGTAGGTCCCCTTACCGATATCGCCGATCTCGCCGACAAAAGCGAAGAACGAAGCCAGGGCCATAAGCACCAGCAATGCGATCAGGGTTCCACCGAGAACGGCAAGGCCCAGGTAACGATCCAGTATGCTCACGACCCCGCTCCCCCGGGAAGCAGGCGCAGCAGCGGTTTACCGCCCGGCAGGCCACCGATCAGATGCCGGGCCCAGCGCCACCCCGTCATGTGGACAATCAGTCCCAGCCCCAGTACCAGGGCCAGTACGTGCACCCACCAAAGCCCCAACCCCCAGGGGATGTGGCCTTTCTCCAGTGCCACGCGACTGACGCTGATGACGTTGACGTAGGCCACATAGACCACCACGCCCATAACCATGCGCGAGTAGCGCCCCTGGCGCGGTGCCAGACGCCCCACCGGAACAACCAGCAGAGTCAGGATCAAAACCAGCACCGGCACACTGAAACGCCAACGTAGCTCCGAGCGGTGATGCACATTCTCCGAGCCCACCAGGTCCGCGCTGGGAATGCCCTCCCTCTTCATTTCATCCAGTGTCTTCTTTTCCTCTTTCAACAGGATGCCGTGGTGGCGATAGCGGAAAATCTGGAAATCCTCATTACCGGGTTCGTCCTCATACCGCCAACCGTTGTCGAGAACGAAGTATCGGTCTCCCGACTCGGGGTCTATCTCCACGTGGGCCTCCGCGGCCGCCGCCATGGCCGGGCGTCCATCGCGATACCCGTGGACGAATACATTGCTCATCCGAGTTCCATCGCCATCGACGCCCTCGGCGTAGAAAATCCGATCGCCATCGGCATTCTCCCGGAACTGTCCGGCGGCCACGCTCCCCACGTTGGTGTCCTGGCCTGCCTGCCCGCGTAAATCCTCACCCTTTGCCGTGGCCCAGGGCGCCACCCAGACGGACAAGACGAGGGTCAAAGCCGCCACGGGAACCGCCAGAAGGTAGAGGGCGCGGTAAACTTGGGCGAGACTGACCCCGCAACCGAACATGGCGGCCATCTCACTATCCTTGTACAGCCTTCCCAAGGTCAGCAATTGCCCCAGGTACAGAGCCAGCGGCATGAGCAGGGCGGTGTAGCCCAAGGCCTTGTAGCCAAGAAGCGGGAACACCATGTCGGACGGCAACTCACCCGCCACGGCCTTGCCCAGGTACTGGCCAAGACGGAGGCTCATGAGAATGGAAATCAGCACCACCACGGTAGCCAACCAGGCCATGAAGACCTCGCGCACCAGATAGCGGTCGACGACAGTGAGTTGCAGGGATGAAATCAGGCGCTTCATTCAGTGAGGTAAGGCACTAAGCCTCGAAATTGTAGTGTTCCAGGTGAAGGTCTGATGAGCTGAATCGCACGCCTACGGGCAAGCGCGACCCGGCGGGTCCGGGACGAAAAACGCCCGCAATGATGAAACGGAAAGGTGCCAAGCGGAAAACGCACGAAATCCACGCATCTTTACGGACGCAGCGCGCGAATGGCCCGGACCGGAGCACCTCAACAGGTGGACTCAGCGCCGGGAGGCGGGCACATTAGCCCAGCCGTTCAGACACCCGCAAGCATCCTCAAACCCAGAGCATTCCACCAGCATCATGGATACCCCGATCACCGCCCTCGCCCTGCACTCCATCGCCACCGACTGCCTCATCCTTCCGGTCTGCGAGAATGCCGAATTCGCCCCGCAGACCGCCGCCATCGACGAGACCATGGGCGGCCGACTCAAGCGTCTTGCCGAACGAGGAGACATCGAGGGAAAGGCGGGCCAGACCTTATTGATTCCGGAGGCGGACGGCATCGAGGCGGAGCGAGTTCTTCTCGTCGGGCTGGGCAAGGAAGGAGAGACCACGGAGAAAACCTTTCGTTCCGCCGTAACCGCCGCCGCGAAGGCCTGTCGGTCCATCAACGTCAGCTCGGCCTGCCTGGGCGTGTCTGAATTTCCCGTAGCGGACCACGACCTCGATTGGCATATCCGCCAAGCCGTCACCACCTGGAACACCGCGCTCTACCGTTTCGATGAACTCAAGACGAAGGCGGACACCTCGACCTCCCCGGTCCTGACCCTGCACGTTGACCCGGGCCAGGAAGAGCTCGGCGCCGCCCTCGCCGCCACGGCCGATGCGATCAGCGCCGGCCAGGATCTCGCGCGCACCCTCGCGAATCGACCGGGTAACGTCTGCACGCCGACCCACCTTGCCGAAACCGCCTTGGCACTGGCCGAACGCCACGAACACCTCGACGTCGAGATACTCGAACGCGAGGACATGGAAGAGCTCGGGATGGGATCACTGCTTTCGGTGGCCCGCGGCAGCCGCCAGCCCCCGAAACTGATCGTCATGAAATTCAACAATGGTACGGAGCAGGCGGCGCCCATCGTACTCGTCGGCAAGGGAATCACCTTCGACTCGGGGGGCATTTCCATCAAACCGTCGGCGGCCATGGACGAGATGAAATTCGACATGGGTGGCGCCGCATCCGTGATGGGAACCTTCGAGTTCCTGGTGCGGGCCAATCCCGCGATCAACGTCATCGGCGTGGTCCCCAGTTGCGAGAACATGCCCGATGGAGACGCGAACAAGCCCGGTGACGTCGTGACATCCATGTCGGGGCAGACCATCGAGGTTCTCAACACCGACGCCGAGGGACGCTTGATCCTCTGTGATGCACTGACCTACTGCGAGCGCTTCAAACCCGACCGCATCGTCGACATGGCCACCCTCACGGGCGCCTGTGTCATCGCCCTTGGCGCCCAGGCGTCCGGCCTTTTCGCCAACGACGACGATCTCGCCGCCCAGCTGGAGAACGCCGGTACCCGGACCGGCGACCGGGCATGGCGGATGCCGCTGTGGGAAGAGTACGACGAGCAGCTCAAATCCAACTTTGCCGACATGGCCAATATCGGTGGCCGCGAAGCCGGCGCCATCACCGCCGCCTCCTTCCTGCACCGTTACACCAAGAACCAGCGCTGGGCGCACCTCGACATCGCCGGAACCGCGTGGAAGAGCGGTGGGGAGAAAGGCGCGACCGGACGCCCCGTGCACCTGCTGGCCCAGTTCCTGCTCAACAGTGTCGGCTGAGTTTCAGCGCAGATGCGGCGGACGGCGCATGGCCCGTTGAACCAGTCGCGCGGGTAATACCGCGCGACTGGTCACGGACGGAGCCAGCGGGGCCAATCCGCTGATCTGGTCCGCGAGTAACTGGGCGGCGAAGGGCGCCGCGATCATTCCCCGGGAGCCAAAACCGGTCACGGCAAAAAGTCCCGGCAGGTAACGCATGGGCGGCAGGGGTTCGCGTACCGGGCCAAGGTGAAGCCGTGCGTAGGCGCTCCGCGCCCACTCCCAGTCGGGCAAGGCGCCAACGAGCGGCAGGCGGTCCGGGCTGGTCGCGCGTACGGAGGCCCGTGAGGCGACCACTTCAGGATTGAGGCGATCCGCCACGGTCGGGCACTGGCGTTGCAACTGTTCCAGGTTCCGCTCGTCATCGTGCGGTCGGATATCGGCCTCCCCATCACCCGGATCAAACGTCGCACCGATCAGCGTGCATCCGTCGACGCTGGGGACCAGATAACCCTCATGGCTCAGAACACAGCTGGGACCAACGCCGGAATCACGCAACAACGAAATCTGGCCTCGCGCCGGATCCAGTGGAAGCAGGGCCCTTGGAGCAAGCCGGGACGATTCCATCCCCGATGCCAGTACCACGGTGTCGGCCTCAAGAACACCGCCCGATGCAAGACGCACGATGAAGCCCTCCCCGACCTCTTCCATTGAGCAGGCTTCATCGACACGAACCTCCACGGAGCCCAACAGGTGTCGGCAAAGTGCCTCCGGACGGACCCATCCGCCTCTGCCCTGCCACAAACCACCGCCAGGAAGCGAAACCCTGGCACAGGCCTCCGCATCGGGTCGCTCCGACCACGTTGCCCAATCCTCGCTGAACCCCAAGCCCTCGGGCATGGCTTGCAGGCGGGCAATACGCCCAGGCTTTCGCGGCAGTTGGAGCACTCCGTCCGGGTGCCAGATGCCGCTATCACCGGGAAGTGACTCCAGCATGTTGACGGTATGCACGTAGGCATCCCGATAAAACCGTTCATACGGCCCCCAGCCCGCCACCGGGGCGGGGAGGATGGCGCCCGCGGGGTTCCCGGACGCGCCAGAGCCGATCCCCCGGGCTTCCAAGACACATACGTCGAAGCCGCGATTGGCCAGGGCCTCGGCGGCCGTTGCCCCGGCGATCCCCGCTCCGATCACGAGCACGCACCCCGGGGCCCGATGCGGAGGCGGCGCATGGATGCCCTCTTGTCCGGAGGGTCCCTGTTCGACCAGGTCACCGCGCAGCATCTGGCGCTTACGCCCATGTCCGGGGACCTTTTCCGGCGCGAACCCAGCCGCCTGCAATGCCCGTCGCACCCGCCCGGCGACGGTAAAAGTGGCAAAGCTGGCACCTGCACGTGAGAGTCGGGCCGCATCCCGGAACAACGCCTCATCCCACATCTCCGGGTTCTTGCCCGGATCGAAGCCATCGAAGTACCAGGCATCCACCAAACCCGAGGCGCCTGGGTCGAGTTCAGCCAAACCCTCGTGGGCATCGCCGAAAACCAACAGAAGCTCGACCCCGGGCTCCAAGCGCACGCGATGAAAGCCGGGTAGCAAAGGCGGATAGGCGGACACCAGCGCGGACGCCTCGTCCGCCAACTCCGGCCAGCGCTGCAACGCGGTGGAAAGATCGTCCGCGGAAAGGGGAAAGCGCTCCAGCGAAATAAAGCGAAGCAGCGCATGGGGAGGCCGTTGCCCGGCGGTCTCTCGCCAGGCCCGCCAGGTGGCGAGAAAGTTCAGGCCGGTGCCAAAGCCCGTCTCGGCGATGGTGAAATGGTCGCGCCCACACCAACGCGCGGGCAAACCGTTCTGTCCCAGGAACACATAACGGGACTCGGCCAGGCCATCGCCACGGGAAAAATAGATGTCTCCAAAGACCTCGGAGACCGGTTCGCCCGCCTCCCACTGAAGGCGGGCCGGGCTGAGCCGTGAAGGTCGCTCAGCCAAAGTGCTCGGTCATGAAATCCAGGTCGAGGCCGGGATACAGAACGAATTTGTCCAGAAGCGCCTTCACGCGGGCCATTGCCTCCTCGCGAACACCCTCGTCCA
>JBMYTY010000100.1:0-6449 GCA_049604855.1 Gammaproteobacteria bacterium
CCAATGCCCCATTCTCCTTGGCCAGGAAAGCGAGCGGGGTGACCAGGAAAAGCGCAGCCAGGATTAATGCGGCTCCACCGCGCTGATCCTGCATCTGCCGCTGGCGGCCGATGACGTAAATCAAGAGCGAAAGGAGCAGCAGGACGGATGCCAGCGAGGCCATCCGTTGGACCACGTAAAGATTGGCGGTGAGTTGTATCGGGTGCAGCAACCAGATGGCGGCGATGAACAAAGAGACGCGGTCACGCCATGCCGGTTCATATTGGCTATGACTGAGTTGGAGCAGACGTCTCGCGAGCAACAGGACGAGGATTCCGCCGATCAGGTGAATGCCGAGGTTGACGGCCTTGAACGCCCCCGGATTGACGCCGAAGAGGGCGTGGTTGATACCCAGGGAGAGCATGCTCAGCGGTCGGCCGTTGGCCCCTGAGATTCCAGATTGGGCGGCCTGCACCAGCGACGTGAGCGACAGGTCAGTGATCAGCAGGCGGTCGTTGTTGACGATGTTCGGGAAATCGTCGAACAGAAATCCGCCCGGAAGGCCCGGCAGATAGCACAGGACGGTGATGGCCAGCAGTAGCGCCGCGGCCACGGCGGGGCGGGTCAGAGAAAGGGGGATCACGGCTTGATCACCCGTGCTGACCGCGCAGCTTCGGGGTCAAGGAGAGCGCGTGCCTGGGGGCACCGGGCCACCATGGCAAAGGCAACTGCGAGTTCACTGTCTTCGTGGCCCATTTCAAGGGCTTGCTCGGTATGAGTCAGGGATTTGAGTGGCCAGAAACGAAAAACGCCCCACCGGTACCGGTGGGGCGTTCGCCAAGAGGTGCCGGAGATTAACGGCAGTTGGCGGGCAGGTACTGCTTCGGCACGGGCTCGTCGCTGGCGACGGTGCAATCCCAGGTGATGCCTTTGCCGGAGGTGTTGGTGCCGACGAAGTTCAGTTTGTGGGCGGAGTTGGTGATCTCAGCGGCAACGCTGGTGCGCAGGGTGACGGTGATGGTCACGTTGGCGCCACTGCCGGTGAAGGTGATGCCTTCAACCACGTCGGTGGAGGTGTCGGAGTCCATACCGGCGACGGTCATGCTGCCGGGCCAGTCGCCTTCGGAGATGTAGTACTCGGAGACGGTGGTCTTCAGAGAACCGGCGACAACCAAGGCCTCGGAAACCTTGGCACGGGCGGTGTAGTTCTGGTACTGCGGCACGGCCACAGCGGCGAGGATGCCGATGATCGCGATAACGATCATCAGTTCGATCAGCGTAAAGCCTTTCTGAGCGGTCTTCATGGAAATCTCCTGAAAAAAAATCTGCAGACGCGGTGTGAGCGTCCTGAGCGGAACGATCATGGTGCGCGCTCTCATTTAGCGTGGAAGCTCACACCCGTTGGGCATCGAAAGGAAAGCATGAACCGGGCCAAAGATTCAATTGGGGGGTGGTTGCCCCGATAATTACGGGCTCACGGCCAGGGGCGGGCTTGCCTGTGCGGTCCAATCTTGCCGACTTGGTCGTCGATGGGTGACAGCAAGTGACGCGCTCCGTCACTCCCTCGTGCGCAAGGAAGGCAGCCGGTCGCGCCCATGAGCGAGGCGCTGTTGCACTCAGTCTTTGTCATCATCGAAGCCGAGTTTCTTAAGCCTGTAGCGCAGCGCCCGAAAACTGATGCCCAGTAGCTTGGCGGCCGCGGTCTTGTTGTAGCGGGCGCGCTCCATGGCGTTTACCAGCGCGTTGCGTTCAACCTCCTCGAGATAGGCGGGCAGGTCGGCGGGCACGGAGTCAGAGTCCGCGGTGCGCGGGTTTCTCGTCGGCAGTCTAAGGTCCGATTCGCCAATGAGTTCATCGTCGCACAGGGTCTGGGCCCGCTCGAGAATGTTCTCAAGCTCGCGAACGTTTCCCGGGAAGTCATAGCGTTGCAGGGCGCGCAACGCATCATCACCCAGGCTGACGGAGGGGGCGCCATCCTGGGTGAGACGGCGCAGGATATGTTCGGCCAACAAGGGAACATCATCACCGCGTTCCCGAAGCGGGGGGACATGTAGCTCGATGACGTTGATCCGGTAATAAAAATCCTGGCGGAAGCGGTTGTCTTCGACCAACTGTCCCAGATCGGCGTGAGTCGCGCTCAGGATGCGCACGTCCACCTGGGTTTCATGTTGATCCCCGACCCGTCTCACGGCCTTCTCCTGGATGGCACGCAGCAGCTTGACCTGCATGCTGAGGGGCAATTCCCCGACCTCGTCCAGGAACAGCGTGCCGCCACTGGCGGCCTGGAATAATCCATCCTTGTCGCTGGTCGCGCCGGTGAAACTGCCCTTGCGGTGTCCGAAGAACTCACTCTCCATGAGCTCCGCCGGTATGGCTCCGCAGTTCACGGGGACGAAGGGCGCCGATGCGCGCGGACCCGCGCGGTGGATCAGCCGGGCCACCAATTCCTTTCCGGTACCTGATTCACCGCTGATGTATACGGGCGCCTGGCTGCGCGCGAGTTTGCCGATCTGGGCGCGTGTTTCCTCGATGGCGGCGGATTCGCCGATGAGATCGTTGCGCTGAGCCACTTTGCCCTCCGCCGGGGGGAGGGTGAGGCGCAGGGCGGACGCAACGATGGAACGCAGGTTCTTCAGATCAACCGGCTTGGAGATGAAATCGAAGGCACCGGCCTTGAGAGATTCAACGGCCGTTTCCATGTTCCCGTGCGCGGTGATGACGGCGACCGGGAGATCGGGGAAGCGGTTCTGGATATCGCGAACTAGGTCTATGCCGTTGCCGTCAGGTAGCCGCATGTCGGTGAGACAGAGGTCAAAAGGCTGCCTGGCCAGGGCTTTGCGCGCTTCGGACATCGATGCGGCACAAAACGGCTCCAAGTCCATTTTGCGTAGGGTGAGCGCCAGCAGTTCGCTGATGTCCGGTTCGTCATCGATGACGAGGATGCGTTGGTTGGGCGACATATCCGGGTGGGGTGTCCGTCAGTCCGTGGTTCGGGCGAAGGATATACGGAAACGACTGGCCTGCTCGCTGTCGCGTGCATAACTCAGGTGCGCGCCGTTGCTGGTGCACAACTCGCGGGCGATGTAGAGGCCCAGGCCCGTGCCCTTGTTGTGCGTGCTGAAAAAGGGCTCGAAAAGGCGCGCGCGGGCTTCCTGGGGGATGCCTGGGCCCGTGTCGATGATATCCAGGTGCAGGCGGCCGTTCTGGGGTTCCAGCACCAGTTTGTATTCGCCCGGAACACCGTCGATGCCGGCATGGAGGTGGGCGTTGCGGCATAGGTTGCTGACGATCTGGTGCAACTGATCCGCATCGAAGCGGACGATGGCCGGGCCATCGGTCAGCGCGCAATCGGTCGGCGCGTGGCCCTCGGAAATTTTCAGGTTCTCGATGACTTTGGGTAGCCAGACCTTCAGGTCGACGGCTTGGGGCGCCGAACGCCCCCGCCTGGACAGTTGCAGGACGCTCTCGACGATGTCGTTCACCCTCACTGAGTTCGAGCGGATGATCTGCGTCAGGCGTTGGTCCTCGTCGCTCACCAGATCGGACTCTTCCAGCAGTTGGCCCGCATGGGATATCGCGCCGAGCGGATTGCGGATCTCGTGGGCGATGCTCGCGGTCAGGCGTCCGAGTGAGCTGAGGCGCATTTCCTGGGCCTGGGCGCACAAGGTCGCGGCATCCTCCAGAAATATGAGCGCCGGCCCATCGGGATCGTCGCTCAGGCGACGAAAGCGGGGCAACAGCTCCACGCCACTGCCGGGATTGGGGACCGGTCGACCGTCATAGTCCCCCTCGCGCCAGATCTGCAGCTCCCTGCACAGGTCCGGGGCGATGGTGCACAGGCGCAGATGCTGAACCGGGTCATCGGGGTGGACGCCGATCATCTCCCGAGCCGCGTCGTTGATGAGTTCGATGTTGAGCCGATCATCCACGGCGAGCACGCCGGATTGCATGTGCTGGATGATGTAGTGGTTCAGGTCGGCGAGCTTGGCGACCTCGACACCACGCCGGGCCGCCAGGTTCTCGCTCACCGTGACGCGGTTCGCCAACAGGCGGATGGCGAAGCTGGTGGCGAAAAATGTGGCCCCCAGCAAGCCCGCGGGCGAGAGGCTCATGGCGGGTTGCAGACCGCGGGCGATCAAGACCGCCTGTGCCGAGATGGCGAATACCGTGGCCATGGCAGCGAACAGGCCGGCCATCCGTCCGGACATCAGCATGCTGCCGCCAGCGACCGCTACCACCATGAGTACCCCCAGTCCCGAACTCACCCCGCCCGCGGCGAACATCATCAGTGTGATGGCCGCGATATCGACTGAAGTTTGGAGGTAGACCTGTAGTTTGAACTCAGGGCTTCGTCGGGTGATGGTGAAGATGACCACCAGGGCGAAGCTGAGATAGCCGATGGTGACGAAGCGGAACAGCTCATTGCTCGGGAAGCCGAGCATGGCCTCGACTTTGTCGGCCACCATGAGGATGGTGAAGAAACCCGACAGGATCAGACGGTAGATATTGAAAACCCGCAATGGTTTCCAGGTCCGCGCATCCACGGCATGGCCATCGGCGGCGTTGGTGATGGAGCCGGGTTGGTAGGTCGATGCTTGCAACATGGGCCGTGCTACTCTTCCGCACCGTTTCGCGTCCGAACGGTCTGAACGGTGCGTCGGCGAGGTGCCGGTTCGGATGTTTTCAGTACTCCAGTTTGGCCTATCCCATGGTGAGAATCAGCCTGATCTTTCTGGCCGTCCTGTTTTCGGGGCTTGCTCATGCGCAACAGCTCCCGACGGATCGGTTCTATGACAATGAAACGGTCAACCTCGATGGTCTGGGTGCGGACCGTCAATGGCGGGAGGATCAGGTGCGTTTGCCCGACGGCTGGTCGGAAGACGATCTGCAAGAGTTCTCGCTCGACAAGAACAACTCCGCATTCCAGCTGTTCATGGATACCCGTCAACTGGAGGTGGGCAGCGACCGCGTGGTGCGCTACATCCTGGTTCTTCGTTCCAACTCCGGTGCCAGCAACGCGTTCTATGAAGGCGCCCGCTGTGATGAAGGGGTCTACAGAACCTACGCCTATGCCGGCTCTGATGGGGCTTTGAAACCCATGAGGGGCAACCGTTGGAGATCGGTGGGCGACGACGCGTACCGCCTGCGCGCGCCGCTGCTGAAAGAGATCTTCTGCAATCAGATGGGCCTGGTTTTGAACAAGGACCAGATCGTGCAGAACCTCGAGGGGCATGACGTCAAATACGAGATTGGTAATTGATCCGCTCCACCGGTTTCTTGCGCACCCACCCTTTCCCACGCCTGTGTTTCGGTATCTGACTCCATGAGCGCCAGCGAATACGATGCCTCCAGTATCGAGGTTCTCTCAGGCCTGGAGCCGGTCCAGCGCCGTCCCGGGATGTATACGGAGACCAGCCGCCCGAATCACCTGGTCCAGGAGGTCATCGACAACTCGGTGGACGAGGCCATTGCCGGTCACTGCGGCCGTATCGACGTGGTGGTGCTCAAGGACGGTTCGGTGGAGGTGGCCGACGACGGCCGTGGCATGCCCGTGGACATCCACCCTCAACAGGGGCTGCCCGGGGTCGAGGTGATCCTCACCA
This sequence comes from Gammaproteobacteria bacterium, assembly GCA_049604855.1. Taxonomy (GTDB): domain Bacteria; phylum Pseudomonadota; class Gammaproteobacteria; order JACKNK01; family JACKNK01; genus JBMYTL01. The sequence continues at coordinate 5,583 of JBMYTY010000100.1, forward strand.
AGCTGCACGCGGGCGGAAAGTTCTCGAACAAGAATTACCAGTTCTCCGGTGGTCTGCATGGTGTCGGTGTGTCCGTGGTCAACGCCCTGTCCCAGCACCTGGAGGTCTGGGTCAAGCGCGAGGGCAAGGAGTACAACATCGCTTTCGCGGACGGCCACAAGGTGTCTGACCTGGAAGTGGTCGGCGAGGTGGGCAAGCGCAATACCGGTACCCGGGTGAAGTTCTGGCCGGATCCGAAATACTTCGATTCACCGAGGATCTCCCTGCCGCGCCTGCGCCACGTGTTGCGCGCCAAGGCCGTGCTCTGTCCGGGGCTCGAGGTCACGCTGAAAGATGAGGCCAGTGGCGACACCGATTCCTGGCACTACGAGGATGGCCTCAAGGACTATCTGATTGAGGCCTGCGGTGACGCCCCGCGACTGCCCGATGAGCCGTTCACCGGTGTCATGTCCGCCGAGGCTGAGGCCGCCGACTGGGCCGTGCTCTGGCTGCCCGAGGGGGGTGAACCGGTGCAGGAGAGCTACGTCAACCTGATTCCCACCGCCCAGGGCGGTACGCACGTGAACGGACTGCGTGCCGGGCTTACCGACGCCGTGCGCGAGTTCTGCAATTTCCGCAATCTGCTGCCGCGCGGCGTGAAGATCACGCCCGATGATGTCTGGGACAGGGTTGCCTTCGTGCTGTCGGTGAAGATGGCCGACCCCCAGTTCTCCGGCCAGACCAAGGAGCGCCTGTCCTCCCGGGAATGCGCGCCCTTTGTCTCCGGCGTGGTCAAGGATGCCTTCAGCCTCTGGCTCAATCAGCACACCGACGTGGGTGACGCCCTCGCGCAACTCGCCATCGCCAATGCCCAGAAGCGCCAACGCG
>JBMYTY010000101.1:0-6423 GCA_049604855.1 Gammaproteobacteria bacterium
CCGCACAGGCCCTGTCCGAACGCGTGGAGGCTTACCTCGGAGCGGCGGATTCGGATGCGCGCAGGGCGGCGATACGGGACCTGCTCGGGGGCGAGCCCGATCCCATGGAGGAACGCTGGGACGGCGAGGCCACCATCGCGACCTTCCAGCAATCGGTGGACCGGGTGTTCGGGCCGGTGTTCTGGTTCGTGCTTTTTGGACCATTTGGGGCGGTTTTGTACCGCTCCGCGACACTCATGCGTGCCGACATCCGTTCCCGTGTCGCCGCCGGGGAGCAGCCCGATGCGTTTGCCAACGCCCTGATCGCGGTGCACGTGGCCCTGGCATGGGTGCCCGTCCGCTTCATGGTCCTGTCGCACAGCGTGGTGGGCAGTTTCGTGGACACCATGGAAGGCTGGCGGGCCTACGAGTTGCGTTGCGTCGGGCGTGCCGAGGATGACAACGCCGCCTTGGCCGTTTGCGCGGGCCTTGGCGCCCTGAGCATCGATCCCGGCTGGATTTCCAACGAAGACCGACCCGCGCCCGGCCATGCGGAAGTGATGGGTGCCGCCGGGCTGATCCGCCGATCCGCCGGGGTATGGCTGGCGGGCGTGGTGATTCTGACCTTGTTCGGCATCCTGGCCTGAGCCGCCCATGGACCCGGCACGACCCTCCCAGGGCGACAGCGCGCAGTCGCCGATCACCGTGGTGGACCTGATCCGCCACGGCAGCCCGGTCGGTGGACGCAAGTATCGCGGCCAGATCGACGACCCGTTGAGCGAACCCGGCTGGGCGCAGATGCGCGCGGCGGTGGAGCCGTATTTCGTCCATGGTGCTCCCTGGACGCGGGTGGTCAGTTCAACACTGAGCCGCTGCCAGGCCTTCGCCGAGGAGTTGGCGGCGCGCCTGGGTGTGGGGGCTGAACTCGATGATCGGCTGCGCGAGGTGCGCTTCGGCGCCTGGGAGGGACGGCGGGGCGCCGAGATCGATGCCGAGGCGCCCGGAACCCTGCAAGCCTTCTACGCCGATCCCATCAATGCGCGTCCGGCGGATGCGGAGCCCCTGATGGACTTTTACGACCGTGCCGGGAGCGCCTTCGATGACATCGTGGATCGTCTCGCGGGTGAACACGTGATGGTGGTGACCCACGCCGGCGTGATCCGGGCCATCAGCGCGCGCGTTCTCGGGGTGCCCCTATCCCATATGTATCGCTTGCAGGTCGCGAACGCCTCAATCACGCGCATCCGCATCGACGGCGTGCGCCCGCCCACCCTCATGTTTCATGGCCGGGACGTCGCACCGAACCCCGCAACCGAGCCCGTAGGCGAGCAATCGCCTGGGTAGTGGACGATATGAACCCCGAAAACGTCACCCGCCTGGAAGATTCCACCGCCGTGCGCGAATTCGTCGCCAGCAACGCGGCCGCACTGGTCTATTTCGGCGGCGATCATTGCAATGTCTGTCAGAAGGTCCGGCCTCAGGTGTGGTCGCTGTTCAACGAGCGTTTTCCCAAGATTGCCCTGGCTTATGTGGACACGGAGACCAATCGTGAGGCCGCGGCACAGCACGGCGTGCTCAGCATCCCTACCCTGGTGGTGTGGTTCGACGGGGGGGAGACCCTGCGCAAGGTTCGCAGCTTCGGCCTGGGTGAGCTGGAGCGGGGTCTGGAGCGGCCCTACGGCCTGTTCTTCGACTGACGCCAAGGGGCGGCGGAGCCATGCGTATCGGCATCGATCTCGGCGGCAGCAAGATCGAGATCGCCGTGCTCGATGACCGTGGTCGCGAGACCCTTCGTCGGCGTGTGGCCACCCCCCGGGGGGACTACGAGGCCACGGTTCGCGCCATGGTGGAGTTGGTCAAGATGGCCGAGGTCAGCGCCTGCTCTCCCGCCAGTGTGGGAGTGGCGATCCCTGGTGCGATTTCACCGGCCAGCGGGCTGATCAAAAACGCCAATTCAACCTGGCTCATCGGCCGAAAGCTGGACGAGGACCTGTCCCGCGCCCTGCATCGCCCCGTTCGGTTGGCCAATGACGCGGATTGCTTCGCCCTGTCCGAGGCCACCGACGGGGCGGGAGCGGGGGCCAACAGCGCTTTTGGTGTGATCCTGGGTACCGGATGCGGGGGCGGCATCGTGCTGAATGGCCGCTTGTTGGGCGGGCCCAACGCCATCTCCGGTGAATGGGGGCACAACCCCCTGCCCTGGCCGCACGCGGACGAATCGCCCGGACCGGCCTGTTATTGCGGCAAGCACGGTTGCATCGAGACCTGGTTGTCCGGGCCCGCCATGCAGGCCGACCATGAGCGCCAGACGGGGCGGATACGGCAGGCCCGCGAGATTGCCGCCGACGCCGAGAACGGCGACCGGTCCAGCCAGGCGACCCTCGACCGCTATATGGATCGGCTGGCGCGGGGGCTGGCGAGTGTCATCAATGTGCTAGACCCCGAGGCGATTGTCCTGGGTGGTGGCCTGTCCAACATCGATGCCCTGTACACCGGCGTGCCCGATCGCTGGTCGCGTTACGTTTTCAGTGACCGGGTCGATACCCGTCTGCTGCGCGCACGGCATGGTGACTCCAGCGGGGTGCGCGGCGCGGCGTGGCTCTGGCCCCTGGAAGGATAGGAGCCACTGGGAGCCCTGAATCAACGGTAGGAGTGGGAGTGGCGTCCCGCCGCGATGAATCCTTTGACGGGTCGGCTCGTGGGTTGGCTCGTGGGTCGACTTGCGCGTCGGCTTTGGCCGTTCACCCGTGCGGGTGAATCTCGCGCAACTTGGGCACGGCCAATCCCGCCTCGTCGGCAATCTCCAGGGCGCGGTGCAGACGCGCGGGTGCGCTGCGCCCCATGCACTTGTGATCCGGGTCGCCGTCGAAGGCATTGAGCATGCCCTTGAGCACGGCGTCGCGGTCGTTGTCGTGGCCGGTGAGGTGGTCCTGGATGGCCATCACGTCAGTGAATACCGCACGCGCCACCGCAGGGTGACTGGACCAAAGATCACCGACGCTGCCGCCCACCTCCAGCCCCGCGATGTTGCTGGTCAGAATGTAGGCGTTCTTGATGACCAGCTCGTCGAGCATATCGGCGGCGTCGGGCACGTGGCGGGCGGCGATGTCGATGCCGCCCAGGCTGTTCACCAGCAGGCTGGCCTTGGGGCCGTGGGCGGGGGAGGGAATGATGACCTTGGAATCCTGCCCCTTCTTCTTCTCGAACCAGACCGAAATAACCGTCGGGTTGTCGATGCCATGTTGTTCCCAGTCGCGCGGCAGCAGCTCGTTCTGCAACAGGCCCAGGCGGCCCCGCCAGGCCTCTGGAAGCCCTTCCAGGCTGGCGTGCAGGTCTTTCTCGGCCACGGCCAACAGGACCAGCTCGGGCGCGGGTAGCTCGGCGGCCAGGGCATGCATGTCCGTGTCCCGGGTGACGGGGTGGACCGGGTGACCCGCGCGCAGGAAGCCGCGCGCGAACACGCTGCCCATTTCTCCGATGCCGATGACGACGATGGGGGCTTTCATTGGTCAGAACTCATACGTTGATCGAACGAGGGCGCCTCGTCCGGGAATGGCGGCAGGGACCCCGCGCTCCGCCGGGCGGGGGGCGCGGGAGGGGGTTTACTCGAGCCAGTCGTTGACGGACTTGATGTCGTCGACGCTCAGAGAGCCCACGGCCTGTTTCAGCTGAAGCAGGCTCAGTACGTAGTCATAGCGCGAGCCTTTGTAGTCCCGTTCGGCGCTATGCAGGTTGGACTGGGCGTTGAGCACATCCACGATGGTGCGTGTGCCGACATTGAAACCGGCCTGGGTGGCCTTGAGGGCGCTCTCGTTGGAAACCAGCGCCTGTTTCAGGGCCTTCACCCGGGCCACGTTGGCGAGTACTCCGCGGTAGGCATCCGTGGTGCCGCGCACCACTTCGCGACGCTGCTTTTCGTAGTTCTCCTCGGCCGCGACCAGGTCGTACTCCGCCTGGGAGACCTGGGCACCGCGCACGCCACCTTCGTAGATGGGCACTGTCAGTTGCAGGGCGATGCTGTTGTCGGTGCTGTTACCGGGGTTGGTGCCGCCGTCCCGGTCCGAGTAGGAGTGGCTGCCCACCAGCGCCACGGAGGGCAGGTAGTCGGCCTTCTCCACCTCGATGGTCTTGCGGGCGGCCTCCACGGCGGCCTGCAGGGCCTTGACGTCGAGGTTCCCGTCCACGGCCAGGCCCGTCCAATGATCCAACTGCGCGGGTTCGGGGTTGGACAGCGTCAAACCGTCTCCCAGGGGCGACAGGGCATCGGGTGACACCCCGGTGATCTGGCGCAGGGCGGCGCGGGCGCTGTCCACCGCGTTCTGGGCGGTGATTTCCGTGGCGACGGCCAAATCAAAGCGAGCCTGGGCCTCGTGCACGTCCGTGATGGCGATGAGCCCGACCTCGTAGCGTTTGGTGGCCTGCTCCAGCTGCCGGGAAATGGCTTTTTTCTCGGCGATCGCGAAGTCCAGGTCGTCCTTGGCGCGCAGCACATCGAAGTAGGCCGTGGCCACGCGGCTTATAAGGTTCTGAGCGGTCGAGTCGTACTGGGCGACGGCCTGGTCGATGGCGGCATCCACCTGGTGCAGGGTCGCGTAGTTCTTGTAGCTGTAGATGGACTGCGACAGCGAGACCGAATAACCGTGGGAGTTGAAACTGCCCCCGGCGTCGGTGTCATTGTGCGTGACATTCGCACTGCCGCTGATCTGGGGAAACAGGGCGCCACGGGCCTGCGGTCGGTTCTGCCGGGTGGATTCCAGCGAGGCCCGGGCCGCGCGCAGGTCGGGGTCGCTGGACGCCGCCTGTTCGTAGGTGGTGAGCAGGTTTTGGGCACTGAAGCTGGCGGGGGAACCAAGGATCAGGGCCAGCCCCAATGCGCTGACGGTCAGGCGGGATGAACGGTTCATTTCGGGTTCCGTGAATGCGGTCCGGGCGAAGGCTGGATAGTATGCGGTATTTGGACCCCGGTGTTACCCGGTCTTGCCCGTGTTTGCCAATGCCCAAACGCAATCCGCGCCGGGTTTCACGGTTTTGTCACCATTGGCCGGGACGCAACCCGGACGGGTCAGAACTCGAACGAAGAGGCGGGTTCCATTCCCTTAAGGTAGGGAATGTGGGTCTCGAAAAGGCTTTCCGTATGCCATTGCGTCTCCGCCACACGGGTCACCAGACAGGCCTCCAGCACGTCGCCCTGGCCCATGATCGCGAACATGCGGCCGCCGACGGCGATCATTTCACGGTAGTTGAGGGTCATCTCGGCGATGGCCCCGGTGACGGCGATGACATCGAAGCGTTCACCGTCGCCCCAGCCGCTGCGCGCATCACCGCATTCGACCGTGGCGTTGTTGATGCCGTGGGCCTGCAGGCGGGCACGCGCCGCGTCGGCCAGTTCCGGATCGATCTCCACGCTCGTGACGTGGCTCGCCAGATGGGCCAGGCAGGCGGTCAGGAATCCGCTGCCGGTACCGATTTCCAGTGCCTTGTCGGTGGGTTGGATCTGCAAGGCCTGCAAAATGCGCCCCTCGACGTTGGGGTTCATCATGACCACGCCCCCTTCCTTCAGGGGGATCTTCAGGTCGGAGAAGGCCAGGGCCCGGTGGGCTTCGGGCACGAATTCCTCGCGCGGCGTTTCCGCCAGCAGCTTGAGGATGCCGGCATCGAGCACATCCCAGGGGCGGATCTGTTGCTCGATCATGTTGTATCGGGCCTGGTCCAGGTTCAATTCCACCATGGCTTTGCCTCTTCGCGTCGGCGGGCCCGGGCTGGGGCAATCCGGCGACTCTCTATTTGTAGTGCTTGTGATGGGACGCGCGCGGATTCTACTTGGTGGGACGAGGGCGGCAAACCGCGGCGCAGCATAAGCCCGATCTATCCTGGCACCGTCAGCGGCACATCTACCCGTGCGCGCCCATGGGGTTGGTTGCATTAGAAGGGTGCCCGGTCATAATCCATGACCATCGAGCTGGGGGTGCCTTCACGGCTGAGAAACACCCTTTGAACCTGATCCGGCTGACACCGGCGGAGGGAAGGCTCGGGCCGAATGCCTTTCGACGTTCGAATCCCGCCGCCCCAGCACCCCACCCAAAGCACAGGGCCGCGGAATGAACGCCATCCCCAAAGACATCCTCGCCAAGTCCGCTGAACTCAGCGGTGAGGCCACCCGGCCTTTCCCCGCCTCGACCAAGGCCTACACCGAGGGTTCGCGCCCGGACATCCGCGTGCCCTATCGCGAGATAGAACAGACCGACACCCACACCAACGGCGCGCCCGAGAAGAATCCGCCCATCCCGGTCTACGACACCTCGGGGCCGTACACCGACCCGAGCGTGGAGATCGACCTGCTGGAAGGCCTGCCCGCCCTGCGCGCGAACTGGATCGCGGAGCGTGGCGACACCGAACAACTGGACGGTCCCAGCTCCGAGTTCGGCCGCGAGCGCGAGGCCGACC
>JBMYTY010000102.1:0-6416 GCA_049604855.1 Gammaproteobacteria bacterium
ACATTTGTATATTCAGAGAGTTAGGAGTCTTCATATGTCCGACCTGTTCTCCGCCGAGTGGATGCAGAAATTTGCCGACCAGTGGAACAACGAGCCCGAACTGTCCGATGCATTGGGCGAGATCGGTTTCAACTCCACCATCGGTTACGGCTTCAAGGGCGACGATGCCCCCGCTGGCGTGATCGTGGTCGAGAACGGCAAGGTGACCGCCTCCGGCGCTTTTGACGGCCAGGAGCTGAACTGGGATCTGCGCGCTGACGCCGACAGCTGGAACAAGTGGATTGCCAAGGGCATCGGCATGATGGGCCTGGGCACCGCCTACACCACCGGCAAGCTCAAGTTCAGCACCGGCGACTACAAGGCCATGGCCAAGGATCCGCGCATGGCCGGTCCGTTCATCAAGAGCTTCAACGTGATGGGTCGCGTCTGACACGCCGCGCACGGAGCCTTGCAAAAGCCGGCGTCGGACCTCGGGTCCGGCGCCGGTTTTTTTGTTTTTTCCGGGTATAGCGAAGGCGTCATAGCCAAGGCGCCAGCCTTTGGTAACATGACCGGTCCTTGCGGGGTGTTCCGAGCCGGAGCCCCTTCGGCAAAGTGCCGTGAACCCACGTGGGTCGTATGGCTCAAATCCATCCAAGTCAGCTCAGGAACCTGGAGAGAAGACCCTGATGAAAGTCCTTCCGGCCATCCGACAGGCAGGAGTGGCGCTGCTGTGTGGCCTGCTCGCCGCGGGCAGTGCGGTGGCCCAGTATCCCCAGGGTGACTACATGCGGGTCCGGGTCTCGCGGGTGGTGCCGACGGTTTCCATCGGCGGCACGGTGGTGCCTCACAAAGAGGTCACCCTGGCGGCCCAGTTGCCGGGGCGGGTGGAGTTCCTCAAGGGACACGAAGGCGACCGCTACGAGAAAGGCACTTTGCTGGTGGCGCTGGACGACGACGAGCTGCTGGCCAAGCGCAACAATGCCGCCGCGCAACTGGCGAACGCCGAGGCGTCCCTGCGCAATGCCGATGTCCAGTACTCGCGCGAGCTCTATGCTCCCTATTCCATGAACAAGTCCCCGGGCGGGATGGGGCTGCCCACGCTCATGGACCAGTTCTTCACCCGACCCATGTCCGGAGTGGTGGGGAACACCTCCCCCTATCTGGAGCGACACGCGGATCTCTACAGCCGTGGCACCCAGGTGGAACAGGCGCGCAACGCCATCCTGCAGGCCAAGGCCCAGATCCAGCAGATTGACGCGAAGTTGCGCGACGCCCGGGCCAAGGCACCGTTCGATGGCGTGATCGTGCGCAAGATGATTGAGGTCGGTGATACCGTCCAACCCGGTCAGCCCCTGCTCAAGTTCGCCGATACGGACTGGTTGCAGATCCGCGTCGAGGCCCCGGCGCGACTGATCCGCGGCCTGGAGCAGATCCAGTACGAAAACAAACGCATTGATGCCGACCTGGACTCGGGTGAGAAGAATGTTCCCGTGCGCGTCGCGCGCATATTCCCCATGGCGGACTCCCAGCGGCACACCATCACGGTGAAGTTCGACCTGCCCCGAGGAACGCGCGGCCGACCGGGTATGTACTCCACCGTAAGCATCCCTGATCTGGAGGCGGAGAAAGACGAGCGCATCCTGATCCCCACCTCCGCCCTGGTGCGGCGAGGCAGCCTGCCGGGCGTCTACGTGCGTAACCAGAAAGGCGAGCCCGAGCTGCGCAGCATCCGACTCGGTGAGCAGGTCAGCCGCGATGAGTATTCGGTGATTTCGGGTTTGAACCCGGACGATCTGGTCTTGCGCGATGCCCGACTGATGACCAACGGGGGCTGGCAGCCTGGCTACCCATCCCAGCCCCGGGGCAATTCCCTGCCGCCTTTGCGCGGCGGTTACTGACTTGAGCTGACCGGATCGCCGCCCCTTAAATCACAATGACGGACTCCAAGCAGCACCACGATCCAGCCCATGAAGGGGAGAGTGCCGGCATTGCCGGCACCATGGCGCGGTCATTCATCCACTCGCCGCTGTCTCCCCTGCTGTACATGGCCATGCTGGCCCTGGGGCTGCTCGGCCTGATCATCACGCCCCGGCAGGAGGATCCGCAGATCTCCGTGCCCATGGTGGACGTGTTCTTCAGCTACCCCGGGGCCTCCTCGGAGCAGGTGGCCCACCTGGCCGTCGATCCGTTGCAGCGCATGATGAGTGAGATCCCGGGGATCAAGCACGTCTACGGCGCGGCTCAGCGCGATAGCGGCATGGTGACCGTGCAGTTCAAGGTGGGTGAGCCTTTGGGGCCGTCCATCGTGAAGGTGCATGACAAGCTGGCCACCAACATGGACAAGATCCCACCGGGCGTATCCAAGCCGCTGGTCAAGCGGAAGAGCATCGATGACGTCCCGGTGGTGACTCTCACCCTCTGGTCGCGCGACGTGGATGACGGTCGCCTGCGATTGCTTGCCCTCGACCTGCTGCAACGCCTGAAGGAGATTCCCAATACCGGGGAAGGCTTCATCGTCGGCGGGCGCAAGGAGCAGATCCGCATCGAGGTCAGCCCGGAGCGCCTGTCCGGTTTCGGGATCGGCCTCGACCAGGTGGCCCAGACCATTCAGACGGCCAACGATGAGGCCAACACGGGTACCGTCGAGACCGGTGGGCGCCATTTCAGCGTCTACTCCGGCTCTTTCCTGCGTACAGCCGACGATGTGAAACGCTTGGTCGTCGGCACCCATAGAGGGTCGCCGGTGTACGTGCGCGACGTGGCGCGAGTGACCCAGAGGCCGGAGGACGCGGAGCAGCTGGTGTCCTACTACAGCGGTGTCGCCTATCACGGTGAGGAGCGTGTGGATGCGGCCCCGGCGGTGACCATTGCCATCGCCAAGAAGGAGGGCGCCAACGGTGTCGAAGTGGCCAATGCCCTGATCGACAAGGTCAACGACATGAAGGGGCGCCTGATCCCCGGCAATGTGCACGTGGAGTTGACACGCAACTACGGCAAGACGGCGAACGACAAGGTCAACGGGCTGATGTTCAAGCTCGTCATCGCCACGGGCGCGGTGACCATCCTGGTCCTGTTCGCCCTCGGTCTGAAACCGGCGGTGGTGGTGACCCTGGTCATTCCCGTCGTGCTGCTCATGACGGTGTTCAGCGCCTGGCTGATCGGCATGACCATCGACCGGGTGTCCCTGTTCGCCCTCATCTTCGCCATCGGGATTTTGGTGGATGACGCCATCGTGGTGGTCGAGAACATCTATCGCCGATGGCTCCTGAAAGGTGACATGGATACCGAAACGGCGGTGGACGCGGTCCGCGAGGTCGGTAACCCCACCATCATCGCCACGCTCACCGTGGTCGCCGCCCTGCTGCCCATGGCTGCCGTGACCGGAATGATGGGCCCGTATATGGCGCCCATCCCCACCCTGGGGTCCGTGGCCATGATCTTCTCCCTGGTGGCGGCCTTCGCGTTCACGCCCTACCTGGCCATGCGCATCAAGCCCACCCTGGAGCAACTGCACGAGGCCGAGAAGAAGGAACACAAACAGTCCGAGTTCATGCAGCGTCTGTTCAACAAGACGCTGGTTCCCATGATCGAGCAGCCGCGTAAGGGCTGGTTCTTCCTGCTCGGGCTGATCGGCGCGTTCATGCTGTCCATGGTGCTGTTCCCCACGGGCGTCGTGGCGGTGAAGATGCTGCCCTACGACAACAAGCCGGAGTTCAGCGTCGTCATCGACATGCCGGAAGGCACCGCTCTTCCGGAGACGGCCAACGTCACCACCACCATCGCCGAGCGTCTGCGCCGGATGCCCGAGGTGACGGCGATCCAGACCTATGTGGGCACCGCCCAGCCTTTCGATTTCAATGGCATGGTCAGGCACTACTACCTGCGCGACAAACCCTGGCAGGCCGAGGTGCATGTGCAGTTGGTGGAAAAGGGCGACCGGGATCGATCCAGTCACGAACTGGCCCTGGAGGCGCGTGAGTTGGTGCGCGATTTCGCCGACCGGCCCGGTACCGCGATCACCATCGTCGAAATGCCCCCCGGTCCGCCGGTGCTGCAGTCGGTGGTCGCCGAGGTCTACGGACCGACGGATTACAGCCGCCGCCAGACCACCCGCTTCCTGACCGACATCTTCCACGAGACGGCACGCGAGAACGGCAGCCTGGCCGATATCGACAATTACCTGCAGGCCCAGTACAGCGTCTGGAGGTTCGAGGTGAACACCGAGAAGGCCGTGCGTCGGGGCATCTCGGTGGACGCCATCAATCGCAATCTGAGCATGGCGATGGGTGGCTTCAAATTGGGCGACGTGAAGATGGGTACCGTTCTGGAGCCCACCTATATCGTCATGGAGGTTCCGCTGGCGGCGCGCGCCCAGGTCAACCAGATGTTGGACCTGCCCATCGCGACCGCGGACGGCGGCAGTGTGCCCCTGGGTGAGCTGGGCAGTTTCGTGCAGGCGCCCCAGGACCCGGTCATCTACTTCAAGGACCTGCGCCGCATCGACTACGTGGTGGCCGATGTGGCGGGCAAACTGGCGGCACCCCTGTACGGCATGTTGGATGTGGAAGAACGCCTGGAGCGGCGTCCCTTGCCCGACGGCAGCCATATCACCGGAACCATGACCGGTCCGCCCGAGGACACGGCCCGACCCGCCTTTGAATGGGCGGGTGAGTGGACGGTCACCTACGAAACCTTCCGTGACATGGGGATCGCATTCGCCGCGGCCCTGGTCCTGATCTACATCCTGGTGGTTTGGGAGTTCAGCAACTTCACCGTGCCCCTGGTGATCATGGCGCCCATCCCGCTCACCCTCATCGGTATCGTGCCCGGGCACATGATCATGGACTGGTTCGTGGGGGCTGAATTCACCGCCACCTCCATGATCGGCTTTATCGCCCTGGCCGGCATCATCGTGCGCAACTCCATCCTGCTGGTGGATTTCTGTATCCACAAGGTGCGCGAAGGCGCCACCGTCGAGGAGGCCGTGGTGCAATCCTGCACCGCGCGTACGCGTCCCATCCTGATCACCGCGTTTGCCCTGGTATTGGGTTCCAGCGTGATCCTCACGGACCCCATCTTCCAGGGTATGGCCATCTCCCTGTTGTTCGGTGTACTGGTATCGACGGTGCTGACCCTGGTGGTGATCCCCCTGGGCTGTGTCTCCGCCAAGCGCAGCATCATGCTGCTCGCCTTCGAGCAGGGCGGCGAGCCCTCTGGTGGCAGTGCCGGCCCCGGAGGAGGAGGCGATGGCGGTGGTGGTGGACGCCCCGGCCTCGGCGCGAAGTTGGGTGAGGCCGTGGTACTGACCGGGTATGCGGTACGTGGCCTCGGCAAGATGGCCGGCTCGGCCGTGGGCAAGGCCATCAGTGCGCGAACCAGCGCCCAGACCTCATCGACCAAGCCCGGGGCCAAGGCAGCCACCGGGGGCGCTAGCCGGGCCGGGTCAGGGCCCGCGAACGAAGCCCATGCCCGGGTGGCGGCGGATCCGATCGCCGGCGCCGCGTCGCCTCGCCCGTCACGGGCACGCCCCCAGGCCACCGCGCTGGCGCCGGGGCGCTCTCCCGCCCGATCACGGGTGTTTGATTCCGGAACCGCGACAGGCTCGGCCGGGGCCGGCGAAAGGCCGTCGGTGGTCGCGGATGCCCCCGCCCCCGAACCCGTTGCCCGCAGGGAGCCGAGGGTGCGCGCTGATGCGGGTGGACCCGCGCCCGTCAAGCCTCTGCGTCGGCGTCGTCGGATTGCCGACGAGGGCGCGCCGTCGGTCAGCGCTGACACGGGAAAGAGCCTGAAGGGCGACGATTCCGGTGCCGCGAGCCCGACTTCGGAGGCGTCCGCCAAACCGACCGCCAAGGCTTCCGTACCAACGGTGGCGGGTGAGACAAAGCTGGCCGTCGAGCCCACTTCCCCGGTATCGGCGCCGTTGCCCCGGGCCCGTTCGGGGGGGAGTCGTAAGCGGCGCGGGATCCGACTCAAGGATTCCTGACCGCGCGTCGTCTCCGCGCCGTATCCGGGGCGTGGGAGCGCGCCGCATACCCCGTCACGGTTTACTTCACTCCCCCGTCCACCGAGGGCCTTTGCCCGCCTGGATTCCTCATGATCCGACCCTCCCAGTTCGCCAATCCGTCATCGAGACAGGGTCACCGTTCCGTCGGGCCGATGGGCATGGTGCCGCTGTCGGCGCTCATCTTGTTTACGTCCATCGCCTCGGGTGGCGATTGGCGGGATATGGGGCCGTACGAGGGACGTTCCTACGATAGGGGGACGTACGATAGCGGTACCGAGCTGTGGAACCGTTCCTCGGATTGGCGATCCGCCGGGTCGTCTGACTCGAGGGACCGGTGGCAACCCTACAGCCCCGATCCTCTGGTGCGCGAATTCGGAGTCGGCGAGCAGTGGGTGCCACCGGATCCTCGGCGCCGCTCCGATGTATACGG
>JBMYTY010000103.1:0-4502 GCA_049604855.1 Gammaproteobacteria bacterium
CCACACGAGCAGCGGTGCGGCCAGGCCCCAGGCGAGGGCGACACCCACCACACCCGAAGTGGCGTGAATGACAATGGCATCAAGTCGTTCACCGCCCAGGTAGGCCAGCGGGCCACCCACCAGGCCGAACAAAGCGGCCAACACCAGGCGACCGCGCAGCCAGGACAGGCTGAACCGCAATGTCGCCGCGAACATCGCCCACAGGGCCAACATCCATAAGGTGGTGGGCGCACCCAATTGGACGCTCTCGGGGAAGGACAGCGCGCCGGCCAGAACCAGGGCTGAATCCAACACCGCACCCAGGGCCACGGCCACGCCGATCAGCGTCAACTCGCGCCGCCAACCCGGATCGTCGTCCCGGGCGACCGCGAGCAGGTGCAGGGGCAGCCAGAGCAACGCAAACACCACCCCGGCCCAAGGCAGCCCCGCACCGGCACCGGGCACCGCCAGGAACCAACCCGCCTGGAAGAGCAGGAAGTTGCCCCACGCACGCAGTATCCAGACCGGACCGGGCTCCGCGCTCACCAGGGCGTTCACAGGTCCCCCAACAGGGGCGCTTCGCGCCGACCCGGCTTATGCAGCACCAGTTGCAGATCGCCCAGGTAACGCTCCTCGAACCCGGCCTCGCAGTAACTGAGGTAGTAGTCCCATAGACGCACGAATCCGGCGTCATAACCCATCTCCCGCACCTGGCCACGCACCCGGTTGAACTGCTCGCGCCAGAGCCTGAGCGTGGTCGCGTAATGGGGGCCGATATCCTCCACGTGCACGGTCTTCAGGTCACAACGGCCCACGGCGGACTGTATGGCCCCGAAGGACGGCACGCAGGAACCGGGGAAGATGAAGCGCTGGATGAAGTCCGTGGCCTTGAGATATTGCGGGTAGCGCGAGTCCGGCATGGTGATGGCCTGGATGCAGGCCCGGCCCGTGGGCTTGAGCAGGCGCGACAGGCTCTGAAAGTAGCCGGGCAGGAATTCGTGCCCCACCGCCTCGATCATCTCGATGGACACCAGGGCGTCGAACTCGCCTTCCATGTCGCGGTAGTCACGCAGCAGCACGGTCACCCGGTCGGACAATCCGGCGGCGGCGATTCGCGCCTCCGCCAGGGCCTTCTGTTCCCTGGAGATGGTGGTGGTGGTCACGCGGCAGCCATAGCTCCCGGCGGCGTGAATCGCGAAACTGCCCCAGCCCGTGCCGATCTCCACCACGTGGTCCCGCGGCCCAAGTCGTAGCTTGGTACAGATGCGGTCCAACTTGGCGATGGAGGCCAGTTCCATGTCTTCGTGCGGGCCCTCGAAGATGCCCGCCGAGTAGGTCATGGTCGGATCAAGCCAAAGAGCGAAGAAGTCATTGCCCAGGTCGTAGTGCGCCTCGATGTTGTCGGCGCTTCCCGACCGGGTGTTGGCGCGCGCCTTGTGCCACACACGATCAACGGCGGCCGCGACCCGGGCCAGGCCGGAGTCCATGGAATCGATCAGGTCGGCGTTGCGCACCAGAAGACGAAACACCCCGGTCAGGTCATCGCTATCCCACAGGCCGTCGCGATACGCACGGGCAGCGCCGAGGCTGCCCCCGAGCGCCACGGCAATGTAGAAGCGGGGATCATGGATATGGAGGGTGGCTCCGGGAGCGGCTCCCTTTTCTCCGATGTGGAATCCGCCCCAGGAATCGAGAATCCGCAGAGCGCCTCCTTGCAAGCCGGACAGACGCTCACGCATCTGGTCGCGGAACAGCCGGGCGGCGTATCCGGAAACGCCCGTGGGCCGTAGCGCACCGCTTGTCGCTCGGACTAATGGTCGCGTCGATGCGATCTCTTCGGGTACGACACTCATGAACGGGTTCTCCGGTGGGTAGTCAGGGGCTGCATTTCGCTATCCACGGCCGCGTGCCGGGCGACCGCGTCCGCCGTGCCCGGGTGATCGAAAACGGGAACGTCCTTCAGCCAGAGTTTCAGGGCCTGCCAGTAGATGGCGGCGACCACCTTCACGGTCATCAGGGGGAAGCGAAGAAGAACGGAAGCCAGGGCGGGACCGGAAACCGGCCGCGCCTCCAGGCTCAGGCTCGCATCGAAGACCGGCGCGCCGCTTTCACTGTTCTCCATGAACACATCCAGGCGCTCGCCGGGCGCGCCGAAGCGCCAGCGGTAGGACTGGTCCATGGGCATGAAGGGCGAAACATGAAAGTCCTTCGCGAAGCGATGCTCCGCACCGGTCCGGCGGTCACACACATAGCAATGCTGTTCGCCCCAGGGCGTGTTGTTGATCTCAGCGACGATGAAATGCACGTCGCGTCCGCGCTCGTCGAAGCAGTAGTAGAAGCTCACCGGATTGAAGCGATGACCGAAGTAACGCAGATGCGTCAGCAGACGAATCGGCCCAACGGGCCTGTCTCCGGTGCGCTCCCTGACCAGATCCCGCACGCACTCGTCCAGGGGCCGACCGGGATCGCCCAGATGGGCCGCGCGGTCGAAGCGCGCCAAACCCCGGCCTTCGTTGGACCAGAACCAACGGCCCTGGAACAGGGTGGGCAACTCGTCCAGGTCCAGGTACATCATGAACATGCGGTAGCTGAACTCGTGCGCAACCGGCTGACGACGCCTGTGCCGCACCCTACCCTCGTAGATCCGGCTGAACGGTCCATCACCGGAAACCGGGCGGGCGCTCACGCGGCGCGCTCCAGGTTACCGAGCCCCATGTCGAAGGCTTCCGCCACGGCAAGCCCCGAGCGCAGACCGTCTTCGTGGAAGCCGTATCCCCAGTAAGCCCCGCAGTAACTCACCCTGTTGCGCCGGATGAACTCGGCGTGACGGGCCTGGGCCCGCAAGCGCCCCGGCGTGAACAGCGGGTGCTCATAGTTGATCCGGCGAATGATGCGCTCGGGTGCGACCACGTCGCCCTGGTTCAGCGACACCAGGTAGGTGCGGTCGCTGACCAGCCCCTGGAGTTTGTTCATGTTGTAGGTGACCGAAACGGTCTCCCGTGGCGAGGAGGGAATGCGGTAGTTCCACGAGGCCCATGCCAAGGGACGATCCGGCAGACGCGACGT
The DNA here is from genome assembly GCA_049604855.1 of Gammaproteobacteria bacterium. Classification (GTDB taxonomy): domain Bacteria; phylum Pseudomonadota; class Gammaproteobacteria; order JACKNK01; family JACKNK01; genus JBMYTL01. The sequence goes on from JBMYTY010000103.1 coordinate 3,046, forward strand.
GTCGGTATGCAGAACGGCCTCGTTCACCTGGTAGGGAAAGTGTTCGAGCACTTCCCGCTCGTCCGCGTCCGGATCCTCCAGCAGCGCGAGGGCCTGGTCCGCGTGGCAGGCCATGACCACCTCATCGAAGCGCTCCACACCCTGGGCGGTGTAGACATCCACGCCCCGGGCGGTTCGACACACCCGCGTGACCGGCGTCTCCAGTTGGATCGCGTTCATAAAGGGCCGGATCAAAGGCGCCACGTAGCTGCGAGAGCCGCCCACCACCGTGCGCCACCGGGGTCGCCCTTCCACCTGCAGCATGGCGTGGTTGTGCAGGAACTCGATCACGAAGCGCATGGGGAAGCGCGCGAATGTCGCCCCGTCACAGGACCAAAGCGATCCCCCCAGGGGCAGCAGGTAGTGGTTCAGGAAGGCGTCGCCGTAGCCGTGGTAGCGGACCCAGGTTTCCACCGGCACATTGTCGCCAAGACTCTCGAGCGCGCGCGGGGCGTGCCGATTGAAACGCAGGATGTCCCGGACCATGCCCCAGAACGATGGTCGTACCAGGTTCCGCCGCTGGGCGAACAACGCGTTCAGCGAGGTGCCGTTGTACTCGAGACCGCTGGCCTCATCGTGGACACTGAAGCTCATATCCGAGTCGCGCGCCTCCACACCGAGGCGCTGGAAGAGCTCGGTCAACAGCGGGTAGTTGCGCTCATTGAACACGATGAACCCGGTATCGACGGGCAGCACCCGGCGGCCACCCGGGCTCCGCTCCACCACCTCGATGGTGTTGGTGTGACCGCCCACGTAGCGATTGGCCTCGAACACGGTAACCCGGTGCCGTTCACTGAGCATGCGCGCGGCGCCCAGCCCCGATATCCCCGTACCGACGACGGCGACGTTCAGACGACCGGGGGAGTGTGAATGCCCCGGGCGGTGGGACTCAGGGCCCCGCCGCGGAGCCGTGGGTAGCGTGGGACTCATGGGCAGCGGCCCTCCTCGAGTATGGTTCGCGGTACCGGCCGGATGTCGGAGATGACACCGAGCGCCTTGAGAGCGCGTAGGCCCAGATAGGAAAGATCCAGCTGCCACCAGTAGAAGCCCTGTCGGGCCGACAGCGGATAGCGATGATGGTTGTTGTGCCAACCCTCGCCGAGCGTCAGCAGGGCGAGCCAAACGTTGTTTCGGCTCTCATCGGCGGTATCAAAGCGTCGATGGCCGAAGCGGTGGGCCAGGGAGTTGATGGTGTAGGTGGCGTGATAGAGGAGCACCGTGGAGACCGCCCCGCCCCAGACCAGCATCTGGGCTCCGTTGGTTTGCCAGTCGGGCCGGGCGATGGCCGCCCACTCACCGAAGGAATAAAGCCCGACCAGGAGCGCAATGAAGGGCAGCCAATCGAATCGGTCCAACCAAACCAGTTCCGGATGGCGCTGCCAGTCACGTACGCGCCTCTCGGGTACGGCAAAACTTCC
>JBMYTY010000103.1:4512-6312 GCA_049604855.1 Gammaproteobacteria bacterium
GAACCACAGGGTGTGCGACCAGAACAGGCCCCGATGATCAGGGCTGTGGGGATCGTCTCCGGTATCCGCGAACTGGTGGTGCAGCCGATGGTGCCCGGCCCACCACAACGGACCTCGTTGGGCCGCGGTGCAGCCGAGAACACCCATCAGGAAGGTGGTCCATCGACCCGCGCGAAAGCTCTTGTGCGCGAAGAAGCGGTGATAGAACGCCGTGATGAAGAACATCCTCGCGACGTAGAGCCCCAGCGCCACGGTCACGGCGGCGGGGCTGATCCCCACCCAGATCACGCCCAGAACAGCCACATGCATCAGCGCGAATGCTCCCGTGCGAACCGGATCAAGACGATCCCGCTCCGCACTCTTGAGACCATCGACCCTCACGGGATCGTTGGTCAGCCAAGCCCAGAAAGCGCCGCCTAGGAAGCTATTCTTGGAGGTCATGAAGGAAGTACACACAGGATGAAGCGGACATAAGCCTCGATAATTTGTACAGTGTTTGTCTCACTTAATACCTGATCATATTACTGACACAAATAAAGGGTTTCGCAGAAAAAGACGTGACCACCCGCGATAAATCGGCCTTTCTCCCTTCAAAAAATGGACAAACAATGAACACCGCTCCATCAACTCACTCAGCATCCATTGCCGTCATCGGCGCCGGCATTGCCGGGCTGGCGGCCGCGCGGGCGCTTCGTGAACACGGCTTCAGGGTGACGGTGTTCGAAAAGGCGCGCGGCCCATCGGGCCGCCTGGCCACCCGCCGGGTGGACGTGGGCAATGGCACTTTGGCCTTCGACCACGGCGGCCAGTACTTCACGGCCCGTTCCCCGGTGTTTACGCACGCTGCGCGGGAATGGATGCAGCAAGGACTTATCCAGCCCTGGGAAGGCCGTATCGGCATCGTCAACGAACACGGGCACATGAGCGTCTCCGACGAGGCGGGCCCGCGCTTCGTCGGCAGCCCCCGCATGAGTGCGCTCGGACGTGGCCTGTGCCAAGGCCTGGACGTACGCCTGCAAACCCGGGTCACCCGCATCTCCCGCGATGGGCTCTGGGCCATCACCACCGAAGCGGGCGGGAGCGAATCCCACGCCCGGTCACCCGCGTCTCCCCACCGCTTCGACGCGCTGATCGTCACCGCACCCGCCCCCCAGGCGCATGCTTTACTCAAGGACGTATCGCCCCTGGCCAGCGAAGCCGCTTCCCGCACCCTTCGCCCCTGCTGGGCCGTCATGGCCGGCTTCGAGGGCACCAGCCCCTGGGACTACGATGCCGCATTCATCAACACCGGCCCCCTGTCCTGGATCGCCAACAACGCCAGTAAGCCGGGACGCACCCCGGATACCGCCCTCACCCTGCACTCCTCACGAAACTGGGCCGCTGAACACCTGGACACCGCCCCGGATGAGGTTTCCCGCATCCTGATCGACGCCAGCAGGGACATCACCGGCATGGACGCCAGGGTCACCCACGTCAGCACGCACCGCTGGCTCTACGCGCAGGCCACCGACCCAGCCCGCCAGGGCTGCATGCTCGACGCCCCGCGCAAACTCGCCCTGGCCGGTGACTGGTGCGCCGACGGACGGATAGAGGGCGCCTGGCTCAGCGGTGTCAAAGCGGCGGAGCGGATCGCCGGGTTGCTCTGAGCGCACGACATGGACAATGAACACCACGCCCGAGGCGACGTCATGACGGTAGATAACGCGACAGGGTGGTTCGATGATTCGCCGGTAACGGCCGTCGGCAAGCTCGATGGACTTGGACCCTATGCCGGGGCGGTCCGCAAGTTTCGCGATGTGC
>JBMYTY010000104.1:0-6241 GCA_049604855.1 Gammaproteobacteria bacterium
CATGACCGACAGGGTCAACGACATGTCCTACACCGTGTCCTCCATGTCCGGAAAGATGGACGCCCTGGAGCCCATCCAGGGTTATATGGGTGAGATGGAAACCTCCATGAAGACCCTCTCCCTGACCAACGACATGATGCGTCAGGAAGTGGCCGTCATGAGCCGCAACGTGTCGCGGCCCATGAGTGCCATGAACCGGATGATGCCCTGGTAAACGTCGGGCTCACCGCTCGCGCGAAAAAGCGCCCCGCTTATGGCGGGGCGTTTTTTTTTGGATGAAGGAATCTCCGCTTGGGTGGGTCCGAAGGGCTTTGTATCGACGCCGCGGGGGCCATCTCCGGCAAACCCCACAGTTCAAACTTCTAACTTCGGTCCCGGCGTTTACACTCAGGCCGCATGAAAGCCAGGATCCTTCTCACATTCCTGTGTGTGCTCTTACCCGCGATCGCGGGGGCATCCAATGCCCTCAAAGGCCATTCATCGCCCTACCTCGCCATGCATGGCGGGGACCCGGTTCAGTGGCGCGAGTGGGGAGAAGCGGCGATTGCCGAGGCGCGTTCCTCGGGCAAACCCATCTACGTGTCCGTGGGTTATTTCTCCTGTCACTGGTGCCACGTGATGCACCGCGAGAGCTACAACGATGCGGCCATCGCGGCGCTACTCAACAGCGAATTCATTCCGATCAAGGTGGATCGGGAACTGCGTCCCGCCCTGGATGCGGCGCTCATCGATTATGTGGAACGTAGCCAGGGCGTCGCCGGGTGGCCTCTGAACGTCTTCCTGACCCCGGATGGCTACCCGTTGTACGGGCTGATCTACCAGCCGCCGGAGAATTTCAAACGTATCCTCGAAGCCATTGCCGGGGAATGGAAGGCAAAGCCCGGGGAACTCGGCGAGGCGGCGCGACAGGCCTACGCCGACCCCGGGCCTGTCACACCCCGACGCGTACAAGTCGGCGATGGGGTAGGTGCCCTGGCGCGCGGTTTCGTGGACCAGGCCCTGCGGGCCGCCGACGTGATGGCCGGTGGCTTCGGCAACCAGAACAAGTTTCCCTCGGTGCCCCAGTTGCGGGCGCTGCTGGCCTTGCACGGGGCCGACGGGCGGGATGATGCCCGGGGTGTGCTTGAGTACGCCCTGTTCATGATGGCCAGCCAGGGCCTGCGTGATCATCTGCTGGGCGGCTTCTTCCGCTACACGGTGGACCCGAGTTGGCAGATCCCGCACTTCGAGAAGATGCTCTACGACAACGCCCAACTGGCGTCCCTGTATCTGGATGCGGCCGACAGCCTTGACCGCGACGGACTGCGCAAGGTGGCTTGGCAGACCCTGGATTTCATGCTCAAGCACATGCGCGCGGACAACGGGGGCTTCATCGCCAGCCTGTCCGCCGTGGATGCCTCGGGGGAGGAGGGTGGAAGTTACCTCTGGGGCAAGCAGGAACTGCGCGCGCTGCTCAGTGCCGATGAATACCGATTGGCCCTTGCGGCCTGGGGCCTGGACGAGGCATCGCCCAACGAAGGGGGCTATCTGCCGGTCCAGAAGCGCGAGGTGCGCGATATCGCTTCCGAACTGAAGATGTCTCCGGAACGCCTGGCCGGGCTCTTCCAATCCATCACGGCCAAGCTGAGCGCCGTTCGCGAGACGCGCCGTCCCCCGCGTGACGACAAGGTGCTCGCGGCCTGGAACGGCTTGGCCCTCAGTGCGCTGGCGCGGGCGGTTCAGGTCGGCGATGAACCCCGCTACCGGGCCGCCGGTGACGAATTGGCCGGTCTGCTCAGTTCAAGCCTCTGGGACGGCAAGCGTCTGGTCCGGGCCGTTGGCGCGAGTGGTCCCATCGGCAAAGCGGGTTTGGAAGACTATGCCTACGTGGCGCGCGGGCTGCTGGATTGGGCCCGGGCCACGGACGATCGAGCCGCCACCGCCACGGCGGCCACCTTGATCCGCCGTGCCTGGGTGCTGTTCCGTGTGGAGGGCGGCTGGCGGGCCACGTCTGATGCCCTGTTGCCCATCGCCCGGCCGGAACCTTCCCTGGCGGACGGCCCCATGTTTTCGCCATCGGCCATCCTGATTGAAGCGACCCTGGACCTGACCGCGGACGCGCCGGACGATCCCTTGAGACCCCAAGCCCTTGCGGCGCTTGGCGAAGTCGCCGAGGGCATGGACGAGGCCCCCTTTTTCCACGCCACCCAGATCCGGGTGCTTCATCGCTTCGCGAGCGGTCCGGATGGGGCGCAATGAAGACACTCGGAATTAATGATCCGGGCTGGCAGTCTTGCGTGGGTGGACGTGTCCGCGAATCGGGGATTCCGATCCCGGCCACCCCACGGTTCAAATCTGATCTGACCCCAGCGAGTGCGCCCGACGGGCGAGGCCTCCGCCCATGACACCGGACCGCGGCAAAGAACACCGGCTTTTCCTCACCTGGCTGCTCCTTCTGGCGCTGATGCTGTTCGGTGCCTTCCTGGCCTGGGACCAGGGGCTATTCAGTCTCTGGGCCCGCTCTGACCAGAGCCGGATCTCCTACGTGATGGCGGTGATCTTCCTCCTCGGTACGGCGGGATGCGGCTGGCAGGGTTGGCGCCTGTCACGGGCCCAGACCGAGTTGTCGAGGCTGGTGCGCGCCGGGGAGGAGGGTGTGCTGGCCGAGCGCATGCGGGCGCGCGCCGGATTGCTGGGGGAAATCTCCTGGCGCCTGCTGCCGGGGTATGCCGAGGACGGCGAATCCGGCGTGGCAGCCCTGGAGCGTCATATCAAGGGCGGGCACGAGTGGGGCTGGTTCGTGGCCGACGCCATGTTCAAGCTCGGTCTGCTGGGCACGGTGGTGGGCTTTATCCTCATGCTGGGTTCGGTTACGGAGATCGGTGACCTCGATGTGGCGGCTATCCAGGAGTTGCTGGTGCGTATGTCCGAGGGGATGCGCGTGGCCCTGTACACGACGCTAACCGGTCTGCTCGGCGGCATGTTGTTGGCCTTGCAGATGCAGCTACTGGACCGGGGCGCGGAGCAACTGGTTTCCGGCCTGGCCTGGGCGCAGGTTCGGGACGCCCGGCACGACGACGCCCGGGCCTGAGGCCCGGCCCCGATTCATGCGTACCCGCCGCCTGCAAACCGACCCGTTCACGGACCTGCTGTTCAACGCCCTGCTGGGTTTCACCTTTCTCTTCCTGGTGACCATCATGCTGGTCAATCCCATCGCCAAGATGGGGCGGGTGAACCTGAAGGCCGAGTACATCATCTCCGTTACCTGGCCGGAGAACCTGCCGGACGATGTGGACATCTGGGTGGAGGACCCCAACGGCAACGTCGTGTCCTACCTGAGCAAGGATGCGGGCTGGCTGCACCTGGACCGCGACGACCGGGGCGATATCAACGACGTCATCCTCATCGACGGCCAAGAGGTCATCCACCCGGTGAACCAGGAGATCGTCACCATCCGCGGTTTCGTGGCCGGGGAATACGTGATCAATCTGTATTTCTACCAGCAGCGCAGTCAGCAGCCCTTTGAGGCCGTGGTCAAGGTGGAGAAGGTCAATCCCACCCTCAAGCTCATGTTCATCGACAAGGTGAACATGGTGGAGCAGGACCAGGAGACCACCGTGGTGCGCTTCAGTCTGCGCGGTGACGGCGAGCTGTATGGCCTCAATCGCCTGGCCAAAACCCTCACGCCCTTCGACCTGGACGGGACGGAATTCAGTCCCGATCTGTACGGCCAGTGAATACCACCCTCGTCCTCCTGGCGGTGGTCTACACCGCCGTTCTGGCACTGCTTGTCCTGGTGCTGTTTCAAACCGCCCTCGCTTGGCGGCTCAAAGCCGCGGCGGTTGCCTTGGCCCTGGCCTTGTCCATCACCCACTACCAGGCTCTCAAGGGTGTCTGGGGCTGGCCGGTGGACGAGCGGCCCCCGGATGGCGCGGAGATGGTCGGAACCCTGGCCCGGGAACCCAATCGCCGTACCGGCTCCGAGGGGGCCGTGTATCTCTGGGCCATTCCCCCGGGCCATGTGGAACCGCGCGCCTACCGCCTGCCCTATGAGCCCGAGACCCATGGCACCGTGGCTCGGGCGGAGGAACGTGCCAGCGAGGGCCACCGGCAGGTCATCCGCCGTGTGGAGACATCGCCCGATACCGACAGCGGAACCCTCACCGGCGGAATCCGGGTCGAGGACGCTCCCCCACCGGCACTGCCGCCCAAGTAGGCGCATCGGGTGTCTATGCGACTGTCCCTGGCATCAGGGCTTCTGCTGTTGGCGATCGCTCTGCCCGTGAGCCACGCCTTCGTGCAGCCCCTGCCTCCCTGGCTGCTCGGTCTGCCTGCCTGGTTGGCCGGTGTGTTGCTCTGGACCCGGGCGACCCGCCAGGCACTCGTTCAATCCTCGGCGCTGTTGCTGGTCGGACTCGGTGGCCTTGCCTGGGGCGCCTATCACGGCGTGGACCTGCGCTGGGACCTGGTACTGGCGGGTAACGCCATGATCGTTGCCATGTTGGCCGCGGTGTCTTTTCTCAAACTGGTGGTGCGCGCCGGGGGAGAGGGCAGGCCCCGACACCGTCGCTCCATCGTGGAGACCGCCCTGGGCCTGCACCTGTTCGGCGCCATCATCAATATGTCCATGGTCTACATCGTGGCGCAGCGTCTCACCCGGGGCGGGAGCCTGGATGATCGGCAGACCATGATCATCACCCGTTGTTTCACCGCGGCGGCCTTCTGGTCCCCCTTCTTCGCCGCCATGGGCGTGGCGCTCACCTGGTCACCGGGTGCCGACCTGGGTGTGTTGGTCACGGCGGGCCTGCCCCTGGCCATGGCCGCCCTGTTCTTCACCATGGTCGAGACCGTGCGCCACAGTCCGGAGCCTTTCGAGGGCTACCCTCTGAACCCCGGGGGCCTGGCCCTGCCGCTGATCCTCGCCCTGCTGGTCATGGAGATCCACGACCGCCTGCCCGATGTTCCGGTGATCGCCATCATCTGTTTGTTGGTCCCGCCCATCAGCATGTTGGGTGCCTGGCTGCGCCGCGACGGGGGCCGCGAGGAACTGCGCCAGCACCTGGGCGAGGGGCTGCCGAACATGGCCAATGAGCTGACCCTGTTTCTGTCCGCCGGCATCATGGCGGCGGGTACCGCGGCCCTGTTCGCCTCGTTCGGTGACTGGTTGCCTTTCGAGCGTTTCACGCCCACCGAGGCCTCCATCCTGCTGGGCGTCATGCTGCTGGTGTCCATGGTGGGCGTGCATCCGGTCATCGCCATCTCCGTGGCGGGGACCCTGTTACTGCCCCTGGCCCCCGACCCCGATCTGCTCGCCACCACCTTCCTGTGTACCTGGGCCATCGGTACGGGCATCAGCCCTTTCTCCGGTATCAACCTGTCCCTGCAGGGGCGTTTCGGTCTGCGCGCGGGCCAGGTATTACGGCTGAACTGGCACTACGGTTTGGGCATGTACCTGCTGGCGGCTCTGGTGTTGCACGTGGCGCATGGCTGAGGGGGGACGAATATCGTCTATTCCGATCGTTTTGCAAAAATCAAACGATTGTAGCAATTAGTTAGCGGCGCCTAGCATCCGGTCATGGTTCTTCCTTGGAGGTCCGTGACCCATGACCACACTGATCGAGACAATCAGGCGACGTATTCCCTCCGGCGGTGTCGCTGCCGCCGAGGCCAGCGTTCCCGGCACGGGTGTGCGTCTGGCGGCGGTCGCCGCACTGGCCGTCATCGCCCTGGCCATTCCCGGCGGTGTGGAGACCGCCGGTCATGCCATCGCCGATGCCTACCTGGCCGTGACCGTGTTCGTTGCCGGCACCATCGCCGTGCTCTACGCGGTGGAAGGGGCCTTCAAGACCGATATCGGCCAGGCCCTCATGCGTCATCGCGGCTATCAGGTCCCGGCCGGTGCGGTGCTGGGTGCATTGCCCGGCTGTGGCGGCGCCATCGTGGCGGTCACCCAGTTCACACGCGGTTCCATGAGCTTCGGTGGCGTGGTGGCGACGCTGACCAGCACCATGGGGGATGCCATGTTCCTGTTGATCGCCCGTGAGCCGTCCACCGCTCTGCTGGTGGCGGGTGTGGGTATCGTTGCGGGCATTGTCACCGGATATGGCGTGGACGCCGTTCATGGCCAGCGTTTCATGCAGCCGGATACCCCGGCGACCGATTCCGCTGCGCGTTTCGTCTGGTCCGATGGGAGCATCACCGCCACCGAGAAGGCCTGGTATGCCCTGTTGGTTCCCGGGATCGCGTTCGGTGTCATGGCCGC
>JBMYTY010000105.1:0-6219 GCA_049604855.1 Gammaproteobacteria bacterium
TACCAGCCCGAGGCCTATATCCCATCCTCGGACACCTTCATCGAGAAGGATGCGTCCATCAACGAGCACATCGAGCAGATGCGCCTTTCCGCTACCAAGGCGCTGCTCGAACATGAGGACAGCATCATCGTGGCCACGGTGTCCTCCATCTACGGCCTGGGGGACCCGCAGGCCTATCACGGCATGGTCCTGCACCTGCGCCGCGACGAGACGATGGACCAACGCTTCATGCTGCGTCGTCTCGCCGAGCTGCAGTACACGCGAAACGACGTGGAACTGCGTCGTGGTACGTACCGCGTGCGCGGCGAGGTGATCGATATCTATCCGGCGGAATCGGAACAATATGCCGTGCGGGTGGAAATGTTCGACGATGAGATTGAGCAGCTGAGCTGGTTCGATCCCCTCACGGGGACGGTTGAACGCAAGGTGCCGAGGCTGACGATTTACCCCAAGACCCATTACGTGACCCCACGCGACATCGTTCTGGGGGCCGTCGACAAGATCAAGGACGAGTTGCGCGATCGGCTGGAGCAGTTGCGCGCCGTGAACAAGCTGGTCGAGGCCCAGAGGCTGGAACAGCGAACCCGTTTCGACCTGGAGATGCTGCGTGAACTGGGTTACTGCCACGGGATCGAGAACTACTCGCGACACTTCTCAGGACGGGCACCGGGGGAGCCACCCCCCTGTCTGTTCGATTATCTGCCCGATGAGGCCCTTCTGATCATCGACGAGAGCCATGTGACCGTTCCTCAGTTGGGGGCCATGTACCGGGGCGACCGTTCCCGTAAGGAGAACCTGGTGGAATACGGCTTCCGCCTGCCATCGGCCATGGACAACCGTCCCCTGAAGTTCGAGGAATGGGAGCGTCTGGCTCCCCAGACCCTGTTTGTATCCGCGACTCCGGCAAGTTACGAAATGGAGCGCGCGGGTGGGGAGGTTGTCGAACAGGTGGTGCGTCCCACCGGGCTGGTGGACCCCGAAATCGAGGTTCGTCCGGTCGAAACCCAGGTGGACGACCTGCTCAGCGAGGTCCGCGACCGGGTCGCCCAGGAGGAGCGGGTGTTGGTGACCACTTTGACCAAGCGCATGGCGGAAGATCTTACCGATTACCTGGCCGAGCACGGTGTGCGCGTGCGTTACCTGCATTCCGATATCGATACCGTAGAGCGCATGGAGATCATCAGAGACCTGCGCCTGGGTGAGTTCGATGTGCTAGTTGGGATTAACTTATTGAGAGAAGGACTTGATATTCCAGAGGTTTCTCTGGTGACGATTCTTGATGCGGACAAGGAGGGGTTTCTGCGATCAGCCGGTGCGCTGATCCAGACCATCGGTCGCGCCGCGCGCAATGTCAGCGGCAAGGCGATCCTATACGCGGACACGGTCACGCGCTCCATGCGCGCGGCCATGGATGAGACGGAGCGTCGACGCGCCAAGCAGTTGGCCTACAACATGGAGCATGGAATCGTTCCCGCGTCCATCAAGAAGAAGATCGCCGACGTGATGGAAGGTGCGGTGGGCAAGGCGCCAGGGACGGGACGCTCCGCGGATGGCCGCAAGGTGGCCGAGCCCGAAGCGGATTACGCGGCCATGAGTCCATCCCAGGTCAACAAACTGCTGAAGTCCATGGAGCAGCAGATGTTCGATCACGCCCGGAACCTGGAGTTTGAAGAAGCCGCGGCGCTGCGCGACAAAGTGCACACGATCAAGGTGAAAGCGGGCCTGGCCACGCCTGATGTGAGTCCCGATGCGTGATCGGGCTGGCTTGTCCATGGCAACCCGGCGCGGGACATGGGTGTGTCTTGGCGCGTCTCGGGAGACGCTATTGGCCTGACAAGGCTTGAGGGGTATGTTCATCATGGTCAAAAACACATCGTCGCTCGTTCTCATTCCGGTGCTGATCGCGTTTCTGTTCGCGGGGCCGGGTTTTTCGGTGACACCGGGCACGATGTTCACACCCGTTGAGCCCGAATCGGCTCCAGCGGCGGCGCCTGAGCCCATGCCCACGAACAAGGAGCGGCGCGCGGATTGCGCCAAGACCCTGGATTTCGAAAAGCGGTATCTGAACTCAGGAACACGGGTTCGACTCTGCGATGTGTTCCAGGGCAAACCGTTACTCATCGTCAATACGGCCAGTCGCTGTGCCTACACACCGCAGTACGAGGGACTGGAGGCTCTCTATGAGCAATACCGCGAGCGTGGGCTCGTGGTCCTCGGGTTCCCTTCCAACGACTTTGGTGGTCAGGAGCCCGGCACGGAAAAACAGGTACAGGAGTTCTGTCGCCTAACCTATTCGGTGGGCTTCCCCATGTTCGAGAAGACCCGCGTCCGTAAGGGGGCGGCCGAACCTCTGTATGAGGCACTGGGGGAGCGGGCGGGCGCCTACCCACGCTGGAATTTCCACAAGTATCTGATCGACCGTGATGGTCGGCTTGTGGGCAGTTTTCCCTCGCGGGTGAAGCCCAATGACGCCGAGATCATCCGTCTGCTGGAGTCGGTGCTCTGACGGAAGGAGCGCGGAGCTTCAGTAACGAACCGCCGGGGTTTCGATGGCCAGGCCGTTCGAACGGGCGCTCAGGTAGTACTCCAGCAACTTGATCTCTCCCGAATCCGGCGGGAAAGGTTCCGCCCTCATGAGGGTGAGACACTGGGTGATACGCATGTTCAGATTGGTGATCTCCCCGCTGGCGAGCCGGTAGGCGGGGAAGCCGTTGGCACGGCCTTCGCTGATCTTCTGCCCGCGTATCCATTGGCCCGGGTAGAGGGTGTGGCAGTGGTAACAGGACATGTCGATGAGTCCGTACTGGGTGCGATACAGCTCGTCCCCTTTCTTCAGTATTTCCGCGATCCGAACACCCTTGGTCTCCACCTGCACCGGTTCCCCCCGGGCAAGCTGACGAACGTAGGTTTCCAAGGCGAGCAGGTCGGGATGGTTGATGGCCAGGGGCGTCGCCGATTGCCTTTCAGCCCTGCATTGGGCGATCTGGGCCTGCAATGAAGTGATTTCCCCTTTGTCCCGTTCGAGCACCGGATACGAAGCGATCCGGGATGGGGTGAGCTCGCCACCGCCATCGCCGTGACAATCGGCGCAGGATTCCGTGCCCGCTGAAAGAGCCTGGTGGAACAGCGTCTCGCCCCGTTCCACGGCGGCGAGGCCCGGGTTGGCGAAATCGTCGTCCTGCATCTCCCGGGTCTCGGGTTTGATGTAGTGGTACCCCGACTTGGGTTCCGCCCCCACGGAGGCTGCCGAAAACGTGAGGGTGATTGCCGCGAGGCCCAGGTGGCGGCCCAGGTGGCGGCCCAGGTGGCGTAGGTAGTGCGGGATCATTTGAGCGTCACCAGGTAGGCCACCACGTCTTCCACCTGCTGGGCCGTGAGGAAGGTCCGGCCTTTCAGGGCACGGGCCGGTCGGTAGATCAGGCCGGGGTCACGATAGAAACCGGGCATGATGGACATGGGGTTGATCTGTTTCATATCCACCACGCGCATGCGTATGGACCCCACGTCGTAACGGCTTCCGATGCCCGCCAGGGGTGGGCCGATGGTTCCGTAGGCCTCGACACCCTCCACGGGAAGACGGTGACAGGCGAGGCAGTTTCCGCGGTCACCCCGGGTCGCGATGACCTTGCCGCGCTCCGCATCGCCGGACAGGCCGCAGAGCGGGGCGCTGATCCGGAAGTCGTCCACGGCCCAGGTGCAGTAGGGCTCAGGCGGGGGAAGCGTCGGGTTGGCGGCTTCGGCGGCGTGCGCGCTCGCGGGCACGGCGCCGAGGGTGATCATTGCCAGAACGGTGAGCGTCAGCGCGGAACACTGGTCGATTAAACGAGGCATGAAGATTCACCCAGGGCCATGGGGTATCGGCTAAACCATACACCAAGACGGGGATTCATCCCGCATCATGAAGTGTCCTGGGCACCGGGCAGTCTGATCGCCGCCTGTTGCCGGGAAGACGGTGGCCGTCGCCCGCTCTCCCCCGGCCCTTCCAGGGCTCGGATATTGGGCTTGCGAGGGTGGGGCAAAACCCGTATCTTTCGCGCCCTCCAACAGGCGCGTAGCTCAGTGGTAGAGCACTTCCTTGACATGGAAGGGGTCGGTGGTTCAATCCCGCCCGCGCCTACCAAACATCGGAAAAAGCACTGGCATCTCATAGGTGCGCAGTGCTTTTTTCGTTTTTACACTTTGCTTTTCCCCCAACTCGTACCGACGCACCAGGGTATCCGCCATGCCGGTGATCACGCTTCCCGACGGCAGCCAACGCAGTTTCGACCAACCCGTCTCCGTGTTCGATGTCGCCACTGAAATCGGCCCGGGTTTGGCCAAGGCCGCCATGGCCGGCCGTATCGGGGGGCGTCTTGTGGACACCAGCCACGTGATCGACTCGGACGTCGAGCTGGGGATTGTGACCAACAAGGACGAAGAGGATGCATTGGAACTGCTGCGCCACGACGCCGCCCATGTGATGGCGCAAGCCGTACAGGAGCTGTACCCGGGTACCCAGGTGACCATCGGCCCGACCATCAAGGACGGCTTCTATTACGACTTCGCCCGTGATGAGCCTTTTACCCCCGATGATTTGAAGGCCATCGAGAAGCGCATGCAGGAGATCGTGAAACGCAATCTGCCCATCACCCGCGAGGTCTGGGACCGTGAAGAGGCCAAGGGGGCTTTCGGCGAGCTGGGTGAGAAGTACAAGGTCGAAATCATCGACGACATCATTCCGGAGGGCGAAGAGGTCTCCATCTATCGCCAGGGCGATTGGTTTGATGTCTGTCGCGGCCCACATCTGCCCAACACGCGCATGCTGGGCAACGGTTTCAAGCTGATGAAGGTGGCCGGTGCCTATTGGCGCGGGGATTCCAACAATCCGATGCTTCAACGGATCTACGGAACGGCCTGGCGCGACAAGAAGGAGCTCAAGGCTTATCTGCATCGCCTGGAGGAAGCCGAGAAGCGGGACCACCGCAAGATCGGCAAGGCGCTGGATTATTTCCACTTCCAGGAAGAGTCCCCGGGCATGGCCTTCTGGCACGACCGTGGGTGGTCCGTCTATCTGGAGTTGCAGTACTACATTCGCGCCAAGCTGCGCGCCAATGGATACGAGGAGGTGCATACCCCCTCGGTCATTGATCGCAGCCTCTGGGAACGCTCAGGTCATTGGGAGAAGTTCCGGGACGATATGTTCACCACGGCTTCGGAGAACCGTGACTACGCCATCAAACCCATGAACTGCCCGGCGCACATCCAGATCTACAACCACGGGCTCAAGTCCTATCGTGATCTGCCGCTGCGCCTGGCCGAGTTCGGTTCCTGCCATCGCAATGAGCCGTCGGGCACCCTGCATGGCCTGATGCGCGTGCGCAATTTCGTGCAGGACGATGCCCACATCTTCTGTACGGAGGAGCAGATCGAATCGGAAACGTCGGATTTCATTGACCTGGTTTTCGAGGTGTACCGAGACTTCGGGTTCAATGACGTGCGCGTGGCCTTGTCGACCCGTCCCGAGAAACGGGTGGGGGAGGATGCCCTTTGGGACAAGGCGGAGCAGGCCCTGGCCGCCACCCTGGACTCCAAGGAATTGGATTGGGTGCTGCAACCCGGCGAGGGCGCCTTCTATGGGCCCAAGGTCGAGTTCACCCTGACCGATTGCCTGGAGCGCGATTGGCAGTTGGGGACCATCCAGCTCGATTTCTCCATGCCGGGCCGATTGGGGGCCGAATACGTGGCCGAGGATGGCAGCAAACAGGTCCCGGTCATGTTGCACCGCGCGATCCTTGGATCCATCGAGCGATTCATCGGAATTCTCATCGAACACTACGCTGGCAAGTTGCCCGCGTGGCTGTCTCCGGTGCAGGTTGCGGTGCTCAATATCACCGATGATCAGGCCGATGCGGTCAAAGAAGCTCAAAACTTCCTTGAAATGAAGGGCTTGCGGGTCATTTCAGACTTGAGGAATGAGAAGATCGGCTTTAAGATCCGCGCGCACACGTTACAGCGCATTCCCTACCTGCTGGTTATCGGCGGTCGGGAGGCTGAAAACGCAACCGTCGCCGTCCGAACGAGAGGTGGAAAAGACTTGGGAGCCATGTCCATTGAAGAGTTTTCCAGCCGCTTGTCCGAAGAGATTGCGACTCGTGGTCAGAAAACCGTGGAGGGCTGAAGCATCGCCTCTGTAAAAGAAGTCCGGCGCAACGAAGAAATCACCGCGCGAGAAGTTCGCGT
>JBMYTY010000106.1:0-6181 GCA_049604855.1 Gammaproteobacteria bacterium
TAGGGTCCGGTGACGGCGACGTTGCGCAGGGTGGGGGTCTTCCACTGGCCATCGTGCTCTGGGGCATGGATGTCCCGGTGCTCCAGCAGACCGTGGTCGATGTGCTCGGGGCCCAGACCGTTGGTCGCGCGAAGGGCGGCGTTCACCGGTACGCCGATATTGTGGTAGCTGTAGTCGCTGAAGATTTCCCCGGCCTGGCCTTGGGTGCGCTTGAGTTGGTGGCAGCGATTGCAGTTGGTGAACTGCTGGGAGAAGAACAGGGTCATGCCCAGGTCCTCCTGGGGGGTGAGGGTGTATTCACCGCGCAGGTAACGGTCGTATTTCGAATCGAAGGGCGCGAATTCGTCCGTCATCTCGAAGGCGGCGATGGCGTTGGTCATGGCAGCGTAGGCCTTGTCGTCATTCTCGAGGATGCCCGGGCCCCATAGGGTCTCGAATTGAGCCACATAGCCGGGGTTGGCGGCGATGCGATCGACCACCGCGGCCTTGTCGGACATGGCCATCTCCAGCGGGTTGAGGGGTGGCCCAGCGGCCTGGTCGGCGAGGGTGGCGGCGCGACCGTCGAGGAACTGGCCGCCACGGGGTTTGCCTTCCTTGTCGATGTGAAAACGGGGGCTGAAGCGGGCGTAGGCCGCGCTTGGGGCGTTGCGGTCGCCCAGTGATTCGCCGTCGCTGCCCAGGGACACCACGCCACCGGCGGCGTTGTCGCGTCCATCGGTGAAGGCACGCGCCGGGTCGTGGCAGGAGGCGCAGGACTGATTGCGGTGCAGGGACAGATTGACGTCGAAGAACAGGGCGCGGCCAAGCGCTACCTTGGCGGCCGATTCCTCAGCGATGTCCGGAGCCGTGCGTCCTTCGGTGGAGAAGCCCAGGGTGAAAACGGCCAGGGTGATGAGCAGGTGGAGGTGGGACCAGCGAGTCGTTTTCTGGTGCCCTGCCCGTCGGGGCGTGGTCGGGAGCGGGGTGCGGCGGTTCATGGGACGGGCGACGTGTTGAGAATCAATGCATATAGTAGTGCAAATGAGAAACGTTGTTATTATGTGTATCTGATCTGGGTCAAGGGATGGCGCAAGCCATACTTCACCGGGTCGGCCAAAAGCCTCCAAGGAAATGCTCAGACCGGGATCAGGCCCTTACGCAAGGACCATGTTGCCGAAGTCCCCAATGGGTAAACGACGGCCCTGTCCATCCGCGCGTCTCGCGGACTTCCTCACGCCGGTATTTGAAATGGCTCATATGAATCGAAGACAGCTCCTTGTCCGCGCCGTGGCCCTGGCCGCGGTACCGCTCAGCGGGCCGACACGGGCGGCGGTGGAGAGCCTGGCCGGGCGCGGCGGGGAGTATCCAGGCCCAGCGCCGTCGGTCTCCGGGGGAGCATCGGAAGCCGGGGAGGTGACATATCTCGGCGCGGGGTCCGTTTCCAAGTCGGCTCACTTTCTCCTCGGTCTCGATGCGCGTCACAGGGTGCGCTATCGCATCCCGGTGCCGGGTCGCGGCCACGGCATCAGCTGGCATCCCGCGGGTGGTCTGGCCGTGGCGGTGGCGCGCCGCCCGGGGCGCTGGTTGCTTGTCTTCGATACACGTGATGGCCGGGTCGTGAGCCGGGCCCAGGCCCCCGAGGGAAGGCACTTTCAGGGGCATGCGGTTTTCAGCGACGATGGAACCCGCATCATGGTGAGTACCAATGATCTGGTGCGCGAACGGGGCGCGATTTCCGTGTACGGCCTCGACCATGCGGGGCCACGCTGGCTGGGCGAATGGGATAGTGGTGGGGTGGGGCCGCACGAAATACTGGCCCTGCCCGGTGATCGCCTCGCGGTGTGCAATGGCGGCCTGCTGACGCGGCCCGAAAGCGGCCGCCGGGTGCTCAACCTGGATACCATGCACTCCAATCTCAGTGTTCTGGACGCCACCGATGGTGCGTTGCTACGCAGCCATGTCCTGGATGAACGTTGGCGCCTGGCGAGTATCCGGCACATGAGCTTGCTCGCCGGCGGGGACATCGCCGTGGGCATGCAATTTCAAGGGGATAGTCGGGGTGAATCACCTCTGGTCGCCTTGGCGAGACCGAACTCGGAATCCCTGACACCGCTTTGGGCGCCGGACGGGGAGCAGCGTGCCCTGAAGGATTACTGTGGAAGCGTGCGGGCATCCGCCGATGGGGAATCATTCGCCATCACCTCACCCCGGGGTAACCGCGCCCAGGCGTGGAGCCGCACGGGGACTTTGTTGGAGGTGACCAAGCTCCGTGATGTCTGCGGGATCGCGGCGCGGGCCGAAGGAGGTTGGGTGCTGTCAGATGGCCTGGGACGAAGCCATGAATGGGTGCCGGGTAGCCCACCAAGGACGTTGGTGGAGGCGGGGGAGGGTTCGATTGCCCACTGGGATAATCACCTCGGGAACAATAGCCCGGGGGGCTAACGCCCGCGCGTTAGTCCGAGGGGGTGAGGCGCGAGCGTTGATGGGCTGTTGACGCGGGAAGAGTGTGGAGCGCCTCCTGCCCCGGCTTCGCGGGCTGGACTACGGGCTCGCCAGCGCGCTTTAGCTCGGGCTCTGAGCCATCATTTGCAGGGGGCCTTTGCAGGATTCGAGCACGGATCGGGCGCATTGGGCGCAACGGCCGCATTGGCTGGCCACGCCAAGTTGTTGATTGAGATCGCGCATGCGGGTGGCACCGGAATCAACCGCGCGCTGGATGCATTTGTCGGTCACGCCTTTGCAAACACAAACGTACATTCGCTTTCTCCTCAATCGTCTGGATCTTGGGTGCCCAGGGATAGGCTTGTCATCCGTTGTTCTTGCGGGGGAAGTGCCAGACCCTCTCTTTGTATCGGGTCGATGACCGGCCTGAGCCCACGGCGCGAATCATGTTCCAGCGTTCCTCGCGGCTCTGACCGACTTCCACGGGTGCCCGGAACGCCTCGCGCAGAACGGAAACCCAAGATCTCTTCACTGTCATCACAACCCCCGGGGTTTGATTGAGCGTGTAGCCTAATACGTATCGTCGTAACGAACAATAATGATTCGCATTAAAAATAGTATGGAGACCAGCGACGCGGATGAATGAGCGTTCGGGTGGGTTCCGCTCCCACATGCCGAGTCGGCGGTGGAGACCGTGGGAGCGGAACGTGTCAACGTACCCGTGTCAGGTCTGTGACTGGATGTAATTCTCCAGGCCCATCTTGTCTATCAGGCCCAGTTGCTGCTCCAGCCAGTAGGCGTGGTCTTCCTCGGTGTCTTCCAGAAGCTTCTCCAGCATTTCCCGGGTGACGTAATCCTTGTGTTGCTCGCACAGGGCGATCGCGGCCTTGAGGGCCGCGGTGACCTTGTACTCGTAGTCCAGATCACTGCGCAGCATGCTGGGGACGTCGCTGCCGATGTTGAGTGGATCGCGCTTGCTCAGGTCCGGCGTGCCTTCCAGGAACAGGATGCGCTGGATGAGGGCGGTGGCGTGTTCGAATTCTTCCTCGGTCTCGTGCTTGAGACGTTCGAAGAGCTTGTTCAGGCCCCAGTCCTCGTACATGCGGGAGTGGATGAAGTATTGGTCCACCGCCGTCATTTCGCCCTGCAGCAGGTCGTTGAGGGTGGCGATGATGTCGTCGTTGCCTTTCATGTGGGTGTTCTCCGCGTGTTCTCGCTGTGTGCTCGCTGTGTACTGGGGCCGGGCTCAGTCGTCATCCATGCCGGACTGGATGTAGTTTTGCAGTCCGGTCTTGGGGATGAGGCTGAGCTGGGTCTCCAGCCAGTCGATGTGCTCTTCGTCCGACTCCTGCAGGGACTCGAGCATGTCGCGGGTTACGTAGTCGCGCTTGCTTTCGCAGAGGGCGATGGCGGCGACGGTGAGATCGCGGGTCATGTGTTCCATCTTGAGATCGCATTCGAGCATCTCGGTCACATCCTCGCCGATGAGCAACTTGCCCAGGTCCTGGAGGTTGGGCAGGCCTTCGAGGAACAGAATGCGCTCGATGATCCGGTCCGCATGCTTCATCTCGCGGATGGATTCCTTGTAGACCGGTTCCCCAAGGCCGTGCAGGCCCCAGTTCTCGTACACGCGGGCGTGAAGGAAGGTCTGGTTGATGGCCGTGAGTTTGTTGCGCAACACGGCATTGAGCTGGGCGAGGACTTCGCTGTCGCCTTTCATGGGCAGGGCTCCAGTGGGGTTGGAAACAGGCTGGCTGTCCCAGGGCTGGAGCGCGCGAGGCGGAGCCGGGGGAGTGGCTTGCGGAAGTGGGGCCGATTATGGCCCACGTCGGGGTGGGATCAAGACCTGGGCGAATTACCGTCGAATCGAACAGG
This sequence comes from Gammaproteobacteria bacterium, assembly GCA_049604855.1. Lineage (GTDB taxonomy): Bacteria > Pseudomonadota > Gammaproteobacteria > JACKNK01 > JACKNK01 > JBMYTL01. Next base: position 4,297 of record JBMYTY010000106.1, read on the forward strand.
CATACGTCTGGATCCCCAGCTGCCCGCTTGTGGCTCGAATCGACCGGGTAGAGGTGTGCCGCATCGGACGCAGTCTCCGTGGGCGTTCAGATTCCAATCGCTGAGTTGGTAGCCGTCTCGACCGATGAGCCGCGCGCCGCAGCCCTGACAGTAGGTGCTCTGGGTCGCCTTTTCCCGGATATTGCCGGTGTAGACGTGGTGCAGCCCGTTGCGCAGTCCGGTCTCCCGGGCCATGCGCAGTGTCGTGGCGGGGGTGCGGTCCGTGTCGCGCATGCGGTAGTCGGGGTGAAAGGCGGTGAAATGGAGTGGCACGTCCGGGCCCAGTTCCGTGGCGATCCAGCGGGTCAGGGCATCCAGTTCCTCCGGGCTGTCGTTCTCGCCGGGGATGAGCAGGGTGGTGATCTCGAACCAGACGGAGGTCTCGTGTTTCAGGTAGCGCAGCAGGTCCAGTACGGGCTTGAGCTCCCCCGCGCAGAGCTTGCGATAAAAGCGCTCGGTGAATCCCTTGAGGTCGATGTTCGCGGCGTCCATATGGGTATAGAACTCACGTGCCGGGGCCAGCTCCATGTAGCCGGCGGTGACGGCGACGGCCCGGATGCCCCGCTCGTGACAGGCGTCGGCCGTATCCATGGCGTACTCCATGAAGATCACCGGGTCGTTGTAGGTGACGGCGACGGAGCGGCAACCGAGTTGCTCCGCGGCGCGGGCGATCATGTCCGGGGTGGCCTGTTGCTGGAGGGTGTCCAGTTGCCGGGACTTGGAGATGTCCCAGTTCTGGCAGAAACGGCAGCTGAGATTGCATCCGGCCGTACCGAAGGAAAGGATGGGCGTGCCGGGCAGAAAGTGGTTGAGGGGTTTCTTCTCGATGGGGTCGACGCAGTAGCCACTGGAGCGGCCATAGGTGGTGGAGACGATGGCGTCACCCTGGCGGGCGCGAACGAAACACAGGCCGCGCTGGCCCTCCTTCAGCGCGCAGGCGCGGGGGCAGACATCACAGCGTACCCGTGCGTCGGGAAGCTGGGTCCACCAATGGGTGGGGTGGGTGTCCGCGAAGGCCTCGGGCATGGTGAACCGACCAATGAATAGAAGGGGCGCGGATGGGCGGTCACTGCACGCCGGGACGCGTTATCCTCAGTCTAATCCATTGTCCGGACCCGACAGGTCGCCGTGAACGCTGACACCTTGGTCGACTTCCTCATGTTTCGCGCCACCATCAGCGAGCATGCGCTGATCGTGATGTATTACCTGGGCGCCCTGGGGGGGCCCTTCGTGAGCGCCTGGTTTGCGATACGGCTTGCCCGACACTGGCACGCCATCAAGGAAAAACTCACCGTTGACACCGAAAGGGCCTTGCCCCCTCTGCCCGCGCGTTACCGTCGTCGCGGATGGGCCGCGGGCCTTGTGCTGTTCCTGCTCATGGAGCTGGGCTGGCGAATGCTTTTTGAGTACCTGATCGCCTTCATGCACATGCATGAAGCGCTTTTGAAGATCAGTGCTTCTTAGGCAAGCTCTGAACGAATCGTGACACGGCGCCGGATGCGTCTACGGCTTATCCGGTCTACGAATCGATGCGTGGAAACTGGCGACGTTGGTGCTTATAACCCTGGATGTAGGCTGGATAAGCGCAGCGCATCCGGCGTCGCCAGGGAAGCTCTGAATGAATCTGGCGCGAGCGGGTGGTTCGGAAGATTTCTGCATAACCCATCTCGCCGTCAACGGTCACTTCGCGGTCTCCACGCGGAACCGGGATTCGACGATGTTCTTGGAAAGAAATCAGATCTTGCTTTCCGCTTCGTGTGCAAGATCGCTCGGTTATGTGGGGCGAGCTTCGAGCCGCGTCCCGGGAGGTGACGGTATACCGGGGGATGGTCGTTGATTCTTCACC
>JBMYTY010000107.1:0-6177 GCA_049604855.1 Gammaproteobacteria bacterium
TTGCCCGCGAACGAATTCCGCTTCGACGCCCGGGGAAACTCCAATTCGCGGGCGGGCCCGCTCCTACAGGGACTGGATTACGCAAAGCGCCGCTGCTCGCCCTCCCCGTCCACGTTCTCGACACAGCGCCCGCACAGACCTTCGTGCCCGGCATGGCTGCCCACATCCTCGCGGTGGTGCCAGCAGCGCACGCACTTGCCGTGCGCGCTCAGCGTGGCGCCGATGTAGAGCGTTTCCCCCGTCTTGAGTTCGACGGCCTGGGCATCCTCCGGGCGTTCATCGGCCCCGTGCACGCGGGCATAGGAGGTGATGAGCAGGAAGCGCAGTTCGTCTTCCAGCAGATCCAGCTCGGCCTTGAGGGGTCCGGAGCAGTACAGGTCCACCTCCGCATTCAGGGACGAGCCGATGGTACCGGCGGTACGCAGAGCCTCCAGGGTGCGGGTCACGACCTCGCGCACGGCCAGCATGTGGTCGAAATGTTCCGCCCCGAATGGCCCCTCGGCGGGCATGGCGGCGAGCTGGTCGTACCAGGTCTCGGTGAACACCACGGCGGACCGTTCACCGGGAATCTCGCGCCAGATCTCATCGCCGGTGAAGCTGAGGATCGGCGCCATCCAGCGGGCCATGGCCTCTATCACGTGGTAGAGCGCCGTCTGGGCCGAGCGGCGCGCCACGGAGTCACGCTGGCAGGTGTACTGCCGGTCCTTGATCACGTCCAGGTAGAACGCCCCCATGTCCACGGCGCAGAAGTTGTGGATCTTCTGGTAGATGAGGTGGAACTCGTAACGCTCGTAGGCGGTTTCGATCTCCGCCTGCAGACGACGGGCGCGATCCACCGCCCAGCGGTCCAGGGGCAGCATGGCCCCGGGTTCGAGCATGTGGCTGGCCGGGTCGAAGCCGTTGAGGTTGGCGAGCAGGAAACGCGAGGTGTTGCGGATGCGCCGGTAGCCATCGGCGACACGCTTGAGGATCTCATCGGAGACCGTCATCTCGGCGCGGTAATCCGTGGCCGCCACCCAAAGGCGCAGGATGTCCGCGCCCAGCTTGTTGATGACATCCTGGGGCGCGACCACATTGCCCTTGGACTTGGACATCTTCTGGCCCTTGGCGTCCACCGTGAACCCGTGGGTCAGCACCTGCTTGTAGGGTGCCCGCTGCCACATGGCGCAGGAGGCGAGCAGCGAGGAATGGAACCAGCCCCGGTGCTGGTCCGAGCCTTCCAGGTACATATCCGCCGGGGAGCGCAGCTCCTCGCGCTGGTCGAGCACGGAATGGTGCGTGGTGCCGGAGTCGAACCACACGTCCAGGGTGTCGGTGACTTTTTCATAGTGCTCGGCGTCGTCGCCGAGAAGCTCCGCCGGGTCCAGCGTGAACCACACGGAAAGACCATGTTCCTCGACCTGCTGGGCCACCTGCTCGATGAGCTCGGCCGAGCGCGGGTGGGGCTCCTGGGTCTCCTTGTGCACGAACAGGGCGATGGGCACGCCCCAGTTGCGCTGGCGCGAGATGCACCAGTCGGGGCGTCCCTCGATCATGCCGGTGATGCGCGCCTGGCCCCAATCCGGGAACCACTGCACCTTCTTGATCTCCTCCAGGGCGTTGGCACGCAGACCCTTCTGCTCCATGGAGATGAACCACTGGGGAGTGGCGCGGAACAGGATGGGGGTCTTGTGACGCCAGCAATGGGGGTACTGGTGGCGCAGGCTGGCCTTCTTGAGCAAGGCACCACTGGCGGCCAGCGTCTTGATGACCTGGATATTGCCGTCGTCCACGCTCATGCCCGCGAAGATCTCGGTACCGGGCAGGAAGCGACCATCGCCGCCCACGGGGTTATCGATGGGCAGGTCGTATTTCAGGCCGACGCTGTAGTCGTCCTGACCGTGGCCGGGGGCGGTATGGACGATGCCGGTACCCGCCTCGGTGGTGACGTGGTCGCCCAGGATGGCGGGCACCTGGCGCTCATAGAAGGGGTGCTGGAATCTCTGACCCTCCAGTTCATGGCCATGACAACGGCCGACGATCTCCGCGCTCTCGATACCGTAACGGGCGGCGGCGTCCTCGTGCAGGGCCTCGGCAAGAATCAGACGTTTGCCCTCACCATTGATCTGGGCCTGAACCAATACGTATTCCAGGTCCGGGTGCAGGGCCACGGCCTGGTTGGCGGGCAGGGTCCAGGGCGTGGTGGTCCAGATGACGCAGGCGATCACGCCCTCGCCGCCGGCATTCATTGCCTGGGCAACGGCTGCCTGGTCCACGGCCTGGAAGGCCACGTCGATGGCCAGGGACTTCTTCTCCTCGTATTCCACTTCGGCCTCGGCCAGGGCCGATCCGCAATCCGTGCACCAGTGCACGGGTTTGAAACCGCGATGCAGGTGACCATTGGCGATGATCCTGCCCAGGGAGCGGATGGTGTTCGCCTCCACGGTGTACTCCATGGTCAGGTAGGGCTGATCCCAGTCACCGATCACACCCAGGCGTTTGAAGCCCTCGCGTTGCTCGTCGACCTGGGTGGCCGCGTATTCACGGCACAGGCGACGGAATTCGAGGGCGTCGATCTTGTCCCCGGGCTTGCCGTGCTCACGCTCGACGTTCAGCTCGATGGGCAGGCCGTGACAGTCCCAGCCCGGTACATAGGGAGAGTCGTAACCGGCCATGATCTTGGACTTGACGATGATGTCCTTGAGGATCTTGTTCACCGCGTGGCCGATATGGATCTTGCCGTTCGCGTAGGGCGGGCCATCGTGAAGGATGAACTGCTCCGCGCCTTTGCGTGCCGCGCGCTGGGCCTGGTAGACGTTGATCTCATTCCAGCGCGCCAACATCTCCGGCTCGCGCTTGGCGAGGTTGCCGCGCATGGGGAACGCGGTGTCCGGCAGGTTGAGAGTGTGCTTGTAGGGGTTCTGCTGATCGCTCATCAGGATGCGTTCTCGAAATAGGCGCGGGCCGCCTCGGCGTCCCGCTGAATCTGTGCCGTCAGTTCCCCGACCGAGTCGAAGCGGCGGTCTTCGCGCAGGTGCGCGAGCAGGTCGGCCCGGATACGCCGTCCGTACAGGTCGCCCTCGAAGTCGAACAGGTGGACCTCCAGGCGTTCATCGATGCCGTTCACGGTGGGACGGCGACCGACATAGGCCACGCCCGGGTGTCCCCCGTTCACGCCCTCACCGTAAAGGCGCACCGCGAAAATACCGGTGACCGCCGAGACATTGCGCCGCATGGGCACGTTCGCCGTGGGAAAACCGATGGTCCGCCCCAGCTTGGAACCGTGGGTGACCCGGCCGGTAATGGCGTAGGGCCGCCCGAGCAGGCGTTTCGCCTCCGCGTAGTCACCGGCGGCCAGGGCCTCGCGCACCCGGGTACTGCTGACGCGCTCTCCGTCCAACTCGAAGGTGTGCATGTGCTCCACGGTGAAGCCCTGGCGGGCTCCCTCGCGGACCAGCAGGTGGAAATCGCCGGCGCGGCCCTTGCCGAAGCGGAAGTCATCGCCCACCACCAGGTGTTTCACGCCCAGGCCGGAAACCAGGACGCGCTCGATGAACTGGTCCGCGGACAAGGCGGCCAGTGCGTCGCTGAAGCGCAGGCATAACACGCGCTCCACGCCCAGCTCGCGTAGCCCCTCCAGCTTGTCGTGCAGGCGCATGAGCCGGGCCGGGGCATGGTCGCGGGCAAAGTATTCCTGGGGCTGGGGCTCGAACAGGATCACCGTCACCGGCAGGGCATGACGCGCGGCCACTTCCCGAAGCTGGCCGATCACCGTGCCATGGCCCCGGTGCAGGCCATCGAAGTTACCGATGGTAGCGACGCAGCCGCGATGGCGCGGGCGCAGATTATGCAGCCCACGCACCAGCTCCAGGCCGACTCCGGCGCTCCCGGAGGTTCCCGGCAGGGCGTCGTCGTCGAACAGATGGGGTTCGGCTTGCTTGAGGTGGGTCATGATCCGGATCGGGGGGAGGCCCGGATGGTCATCAAGACGGGCCGGACGGGGCGCAGGCAAAAGCGGCTATTATAGGTAGCCGTGGCAAGTGCGGAAACGACGGATTTTGCCGAAAAACCCGACCAGGCACGCTCCGGACACAACATGGCCCGTCTTCATCAACTCAACATCCTGTTCCAGCCCGGGGAAGACCGGCTGCTGCTGCGCGTTCGCATGGACGACGGCGGGGTGATCAACCTGTGGTTGACGCGACGCTACACCCGCATGCTCTGGAAGACCCTGAACGAGATGTCCGAGGCCTACGCGGCTGAGGCCACTCCCGCCCAGGGCGAGGCGCTGGCCGCGGTAAAGGCCTTCCAGCAGGAGCAGGCCCTGGCGGGAAGCAATTTTGGGGCGCCCTACAAGGACGGCGCGGACGAGGACGCCAGCTTTCCCCTCGGTCGTGCCCCGGTTCTGCTCACCCGCATCGCGCACAAGATCAACGATCAGGGCGTAAGGGTCGTGAGCATGGGACCTGAAAAGGGTGCCATGATCGACATCGCATGCGACGTGAAACTGCTCCACTCCCTGATCAAACTGGTCAGCGATGGCGTGGCCCGCGCGGACTGGGACCTGGATATCGCGCTCGCTCTGAAAGGCGGCAACATGGATGGCAGCGTACCGGACGGCGTGGTCCGTCACTGAGCCCTCCCCTCCGGGGCTCGATCAGATCTTCAAATGCCGGGGCCGCAGGCCCAGAACCAGCAGCACCGCGAAGTACACCCCGGCCCCCGCGCCGATCCAAAGGGCCAGGTCCAGAGCGCGCCGCCAGCCCCCGTTTTCGAACCAGGTGGGCATTTCGGCGGACGACCCCGCCCCGATCCACAGCAGTGCACTCATGGCCAAGGCGGCCAGCCCGACGCGCAAGCCCATGGCCCACCAACCTTCTCCGGGGGCGTACACCCCCTCCTTACGCAAGCCGCGATAGAGCAAGCCCGCGTTCACATAGGCCGACAGGCTCGTGGCCAGGGCCAGTCCCACGTGGGCCAGGGGCACGATCAGAATCACGTTGAAGACCATATTGGCCACCATGGCGATGATGCCGATGCGCACCGGCGTACGCGTGTCCTGGCGGGCGTAGAACCCAGGGGCCAGCACCTTGACCAACATGAAGCCCGGCAGGCCCAGGGCATAGGCCATGAGCGACAAGCGCGCCTGCATAACCGCCTCCGGGGTGAACTCACCATATTGGAACAAGGTGGTCAGCATCGGCCCGGCCAGCAGGAACAGGCCCAGGGTGGCAGGCACGCCGATCAGGGCGAGCCAACGCAAGGCCCAATCCATGGTATGGGCAAACTGCTCCGGATCAGCGGCGTGATCCCGCGACAACTTGGGCAGGATGACCGTCGCGATGGCGATGGCGAACACCCCCAGGGGGAACTCCATCAAGCGGTCGGAGTAGTACAACCAACTGACACTGCCGGTAACCAGAAGCGACGCCAGAAGCGTGTCGAAAAGCAGATTGATCTGCGCGACCGACGAACCAAAAATGGCGGGAATCATCAACCGCAGGATGCGCCGTACCCCGTCGTGGGCCCAGCCCCAGCGCGGCCGGGGCATGAGCCCCATACGCCATAGGAACGGCACCTGGAACAGGAGCTGCACCAACCCCGCCAGAAATACACCGGCGGCAAGCCCCATGACGGGTCTGTCCATCATCGGGGCCAGGAACAGGGCCGCGCTGATCAGGACGATATTGAGCAACACCGGGGTGAGCGCGGGCACGGCAAAGCGTCCGTAGCTGTTGAGAATACCCCCGGCGAATGCCGTCAGTGATATGAACAACAGATACGGAAAGGTGAGCCGCAACATGTCCGCCGCAAGCACATCCTTGCCCTGGTCACCGATGAACCCCGGCGCGATCACCATGACCAGCAGCGGCGCGGCGACCACCCCGATGGCCGTGATCGCGAACAACAGGGTGAACAGGGTTCCGGCCACATGATCGACCAGCTCCCGCACCTGCTCCTTGTCGCGGGTTTCCCGGTACTCCGACAACACCGGCACGAAGGCCTGGGAGAATGCCCCTTCCGCAAACAGGCGGCGCAGGAAGTTCGGGATCTTGAAGGCCACGAAAAAGGCGTCGGTGGCCGCATCGGCACCAAATACCCGCGCCACCACCATGTCCCGGAGGAAACCCAGCACCCGCGACACCATCGTCATGGAACTGACGATGGCGGATGAGCGTAACAAGCCCCGGCTCATGG
>JBMYTY010000108.1:0-6111 GCA_049604855.1 Gammaproteobacteria bacterium
CGAAAGAAACACCAACAAGCCCAGGGTCAGTGGCGCCAGGCCCGGCACGGCCGCCGCGAATTCGGCGTAGGAGAGACTTCCCGTCTGTTGATGGATCACAACAAGGACGGCCAGCAATGCCATCGCGCCCGCCGTTGCGTAAGTGATGTAGCGAAGCGCCGCGTCGCGCTCACCGGACCGGGCGAGGAGCATCATCAGGAAACTCGCCCAACTCACCAGCTCCCAGCCGATGAACAGGCTGAGGAAATCTCCGCTACCGAGCAGCAGCAGCATGGAGAACACATTCGCCGCGAGGGCGAGATGCACCAGGCCGGGTGCCCCACCCGCCTTTTGAAATCCGCGCCCCCAGGCCCCACTGCCATAGAGGCTGGCGGCCAGGGCGGCGATCAAGGTGATCGCCGCGAAGAAGGCACTCAGGGCATCGTAGCGCCATCCCATGGTGTGCCCCAGCACATCAAAGCGGTATACGGAATCGGCCACGCCGCCATCGAGCAAGGTCGGCGCCATGCGCCAGAGCAGATAGAGCTGAACCGCGTAGGACAGCGTCGCCAGCCATGCGGTGATTCGCAGGTTGACCCCACCCAAGGTCGCCACGAGGGTCAGGAAGGAAACCATCAGCAGCAGGTCCAAGCCACCGATCGAGCCGGTGCCACTGAGCGTCAGAGCCGTCAATCCCAAACCGTCCATCAGCGTGCCCGCTCCTTTACGGCGTCGGAAGCGACCGTGGTGATATACCCCGCGGCATCAGAACTCTGTCCGGCCATGGCCCCAAGGCGCTCACCGAGCGGGGCAATCGCCAACATCCCCACCACCAACACCCCGGCCAGGGCGCTGCTGGTGGCCAGGTTGAGGACGCCATGTTGAGGTGGCCGAACCTGGGTCGTCGGACTGAAAAGACGTACCGCGACCGTGAACAGGTAGTTGGCCTCGATAACGGTCGCGCCCAGGATCGCCATCAGGGCGACCACGTGCCAGACGGACTCCTGGGCGACCAGCCCCTGAGCAAGCGATAGCTTGGCCCAGAACCCGGGCAACGGGGGGACCCCAACCAGGGACAGGGCAAACAGGACGAAAAGCAAACCCGCCCACAGAGACCCCGCGCCCTGGCGCGCTTCTCCATGAAGGGCACTCAATGCGCCGCCCCAGTGCTCCGCCAAGAGAAACAGTCCCGGCTTGATAACCAGGTGATGCAGGGCCAAGGCGATACCGACGAACATCCCCTCCTCTCCCGGGAGGGAAAAGGCAACAAACACGAGACCCAGCTGGCCGATCGAAGACCACGCCAGCATGCGCGCCATATCCTTCGCCCTATAGGCCGCGAGCTCGCCGAAGACGACGCCCGATACACCGAGAATCAAGAGCAGCTGCCGCGCCTCCTCACCCGGGAACGCGAGCACAAGAACCCGAACCAGCGCGAGCACGGCGACCTTTGAAATCACCCCCGCCAAAAGGGCGGTGATTCGACGCGGCGCCGTGGCGTAAACCTCGGGCACCCAGGTATTCACGGGGAACAGTTCCGCCTTGACGCCCAAGCCCAGGGCAATGAACGCGAAACCGGTCAAACCGATCACCGAGTCCAGCTTGCTCGTAAGCAAGCCGAGGTGGGCGATGTTCAGAGTCCCGGTGTGGGTGTAGATGAGGGCGATCCCGGTCAGGGCGAACACGCTGCCAAGCCCGCTGATCATGAGGTATCGGAATCCAGCGACGTAGGCCGCGCCGGTGGCGCGCGCGGCGACCAGTCCGAAGGACGCCACTGAAACCAGTTCATAAAACACGTACATGTTGAACAGATCGCCGGACAGAACGAGTCCCACCGATGCACCGATCAACAGCAGGGTCAGCGCATGTTCGCGAATGCCATCGCTGTCATCACCGGCGTGGATGCTCGGCCACAGCAACAAGCCCATGATCACAACCAAGGTCGCGAACAGCAGCGACAAACCATCCACGTAGAAATTGATCCCCAAGGGCGGAGCGAACCCACCCAGGGCCACGGAAAACGGCTCACCATCCCATTGAGAACCGATATGCAGGAGCACCACCAGACAACCCGCGAGGACTGCGGGACCGGCGATGCGCGCCATGGGTCTGAATACCCTGTTGAGACTTGGCAACAGGAACGCGGCCAAAAGCGGCAACACAACCGGGAGGGCCATGGCATGCCCCAGGACACCCATATCGGCGTTCAGGACGCTTGGAACACTCATGAACGCCCCTCCGCCGACTGGACCAGCTCTGCTCCGGCACCCTCGGGCACACCGGCGCGCGGCAGGGGCCGCACCCCATCCGGGGCATCGCGATCCCGGGGGGCAAGCCCGGCGGCGCTATCAATCTCTCGCTCCATGGCGGCCTTGACCTCAACCATGTCCAGGCTACCGAAGGTCTCGCGAATCCGGATGACGAAAACCAGCGCCAAGGCCTGGATTCCCACGCCAATCACGATGGCGGTGAGCACCATGGCCTGAGGCACGGGATCCACCATGGGCACATTGGGCACACCCCCGGTCACGATGGGGGCAACAGCGTCCCATCGATAACCCGCGATCACCAGCAGAAGGTTGGCCCCGGCCTCGGCAATGGCCAGAGCGATCACCATGCGGAAAAGATGCCGGGACAGGACAAGCCCCGTGATGCCGATAAGCACCAGGCCTAGCGCACCGAAATACAGCACCATCGCGGGGTCAGGACCGGCCAGCACGGCGTCCAGGTCAGGCAGGGTGAGGCCAAGATCCATCATTTGCGTCCCCCGGCCAAAGGCGCATCCACCGCCAGATGTGCCAACAAACCGGCCAGCTCCGCGCCAACTTTCAGGCCAAGAGCCAGATACAGCAGCGGCAGCGTACCCGCGGAAACCAGGCTCCCCATGATGCCCTTGTCCAGAAGCGGCTCCATGAAGGCATGGCCATGCCAAAGACCCAGCAGACCAATGACGATGAAACCCGCCCCGGCCGTACCCTCAATCACCCCGATCACCGCGTGACTGGGCAGCGACGAAGGCCGGGCCAGTACGGGCAGAAAGAAGGCCGCGGCAAGGATCACACCGCCCTGGAACCCACCACCCGGCGTGAGGTGCCCATGGAGAATGATGTAGGCCCCCACCACCAGCAAAAGCGGAAAGAGCAGGTCGGTCGCGATCTGGAGTACATCACCGCTGGGACGCCCCGGCACCGCCCGAAGCAACTCGCGGCGCCCCAGGACAAGGCCCGCCGCCGTCGCGGCCGTGAACAATATGGCAATTTCCCCCAGGGTATCGATGCCCCGGTACCCCAGCACCACGGAGGTCACCACGTTCGCCGCCCCGGTTTCGTCGGGGGCCTGAATGGCGATGGTCCCGCCCACGATCATGGGCGCCTCGGCAAAGGGGAATAGCGCGAACAGGGACACCAGGAAAAAACCCAGACCCAGCACGAAGACCAGTGAAGCGAGACGCATCATCGGCTCTGCTCCTCCTCGTCACCGGTGTTGATTTCCAGCTTGGCGAGCCCCAGACGCCCCAGGGCCAAGGCGAGAATCACGCTGCTCAATCCCGCCCCCACGGCCGCCTCGGTCATCGCCACATCGGGCGCGCGCAACACCACGAACAAGACAGAGAGCCCCAGGGACACGCTGGAAACGGAGGCCACGGCCGCCACGTGTGATCGCACCAGGAGCGCGGCGAGAGCCCCCCCGAGCATCACGACAACTATGGCAAGAAGAAGCCAACTCATGCCTTGCCCTCATCCGCCGAAGACTCGACGACGCGCTGTTCCGAACCGGCCGCCCTCCCGGCGCGTTGCCAGGGCGGCAGACCCGCGCGATATAGGCTGCGCGCGATGGTCGACGAGCCCACGGGATTTGTGAAAAGAACCAGACCCGCGATCACCAGCAACTTGGCCCACCAGTCCGGTTGGAGCAGCCCGACACCGATCAGGATGCACAAAGCGCCCAGGGTGGCCGCCTTGGTTCCCGCCTGGATACGGTTATAGGCGTCGGGCATGCGGACAAGACCCAAGGCCCCCAAAAAACCGAACAAGGCTCCGGCGAGCAGGAACAGATCGGCGACCAACCTCACGATGAGCCCTCCTTGGATCGGGCACGCCCGCTGTCGATCGCCCGGGCCAAAGCCACGATACCGACAAAGGACAAAGCCACGTAGAGCAGCGCGACATCGAGATAAAGCGCGCTACCCAACAGGGCCGCTAATCCAACAATGGTGGTGGTCACCAGTATCGAGAGTGTGTCCGCGGCGACAATGCGATCCGCCGCGCCCGGCCCCACCAGTAAACGTGCCAATGCCAGAAACAGCGCCAGGGCCATCACGCTCATGGCGATCAGTTCCAGCCCCGTCAATCCCTGGATCAGTTCCCCCACCAGTACACCGAGCCCCAGGGATTCCATCATTTCAGGAAACCTCCGATGGATTGCTCGAACCGACCAAAGACCTGCTCCCGCAATGCCGTCGGACTCACCGAACCGGGGCAATAAACGCAGTGCACAAGCAGGCGATCACCATCCAGGTCAACGGTGAGCGTGCCGGGCGTGAGCGTGATGCTGTTAGCCAGGAGCATTCTGGCCAGGGGCGATTCGAGGCGTGTGGTCAACTCGACGACAGCGGGGTCGATCGGCAGAGAGGGCCGGATCACGCGAAATGCCAAGTCGAGATTCGCGCGCACCAGGGCCACGAAGAAATGAAACAGGTAAACGAACAAATAAAAAGGGGCGGAAATCCGCGTCCGGATGCCCGCGAGCACACCCAGGTGGCGACGGGAAACCGCGGTCACCATGGCCGCGACAACGGCCCCTGCAATGGCCTCCTCACGCGCCTGACTGCCCACCAGCAACATCCAGAACATCCATAGCAGCAGGAAGACCAGAAGGTAGTGCGTCAGGGTCAGACGGTGTTCCGCGGATGCGCCGGACAAGGAGGGACTCCGTTGAGTTGAAGATCTGGCGAGAAGCCTACCGATGGGGTGAATTATCGGCAGCTGTTATCCATGCAACGGTTAATCTCGCTCAACGATCAGAACGGCTTAACCAAACTTTCACACCCACCCTTGCAGGGGACGGGCCGCTTTTGACCGGTCCTTGGACGTGTCCAGCTTCAAGCACAGATTTTCCAGGGAAAATCAGGAACTTCCATGAAGCGGGGGTTTTCCCGAACACGGCACCCACCGCCACACCTGAACGCGGGACAGTCCCCCTTCCGCGCTCGCGCGCACCACGATCACGCGGGCTTCAGAGGCCATGCACCAGCCCGATCCCGGGCCTGCTCGGCATCCCGCCCCTTCTTGCGTCGCGCCCGGAAGAAATCGCGCAACTGTTGGGCCGCCTCCTCCATAAGGACGCCACCGCTCACGGCTATGCGATGGTTGTGGCTGGGCTCCGCGGCGAGATCAAAAGCGCCACCCAATGCACCGGTCTTAGGGTCGTGAGCCGCGTAAACCAGCCGACCGATTCGGGCGTGAATCATCGCGCCTACACACATGGGACAGGGCTCGAGGGTCACATACATCACCGAGCCGTTAAGCCGATAGTTCGACAGCGCCCGTCCCGCGCGGCGCAGCACCTGGATCTCGGCATGGGCCGTGGGGTCATGGGCCGCTATGGGCCGATTCCATCCCTCAGCGATGACCTGTCCGTCATGCACGAGCAGTGCGCCGACCGGTACCTCACCCTCTTCCGCCGCACGGGCCGCCAGGGCCAGCGCACGGGCCATATATTCACGATCAAACGATGAGACCTCTGCGCTCATGGGACCAATGTATCACCCCATATCGCGCGCCCCTACATGGCCTTCACCGGTACTTGGCCGCGGATATGAACTCGGAGAATGTCTCGCACCAGACGATCACCGTTGAATAGGACTCCGGGTCGACCCCGTCGGTGACGGGCACGACGAAGTTCTCGAAAGACTTCACATCACCAAGGCGCACCATGCGCGACTTCTCGCGCTGGAAGTCGGCTTCCGTCTCCACGAAGACTGGCGAGAGATAGAGTTTGTAATCCGGACCGGGGGCCAGCTTTCCATCCAAGCTGACGTACCTGGGCCCGACGGATACGGTCCCTTCGCCCCAATGGAAAACATCGCTACCCGCCAGATCCCGACGAAACTCGCCGCTAAAGCGCGCTTGT
>JBMYTY010000109.1:0-6080 GCA_049604855.1 Gammaproteobacteria bacterium
TTTCATAGAGGGCGGCGGGCGACAAACCCGTCCGGCGCGAGGCGGGTTAGACTGCGCTCCCAGACCGGCATCCGGCCTTGCTCCGAGTTCCATTCCCGCACCATGAAACTGCGCAGCCAGATCATCCTGTTCCTGTTCCTGTTTGCCCTCATCCCGCTCACGGCCGTGGTGATGATGAACTTCCCCCTGGTGTTCTCGCAGTTGGAGCGCTTCTACCAGGAGGCCCACCTGCAAAACCTGCGCGCGGATTTCCGCGATCTGGACCAGCATCTGGCCAGCCGCCATGACACCGTCCGCCTGTTGGCCAAACTGCCGGAGTCCCCCCTGCTTCTGGGCCGCACCATCGGTGGAATGCCCGAGTCCCTGAGCATGATGCGCGAGGGCTTCACGCACTGGGTCAACCGCATGCTCAGCGACCAACCCGACATCGTCCAGGTACTGTTCATCGACCCGGAGCTGAAGGTACAGGTCCAGCTCGAGCGCGACCCCAAGAGTTGGAAGTTCATCAACCGCGAGCAGCGGGACTTCGAGCCCGCCGAGGCTTTTGTCCGACAGGGCATGGGCGGGGCATCAGGCACGGTGTTCACCTCCCCCCTACGCATCGCCGAATCCGCGGAAACCACCGAGCCCAAGCGGCTGATGTCCATACGCGTCATCAGTCCGGTCATCGTCCAGGCGCCCCCCAGCGGTGAGTTACAGACCATCGGAGTGGCCCTGTTGACCATCGATGTGGGCGGGCTTGCCCGCGCCCACGACAAAAACCTCTGGGTGCTCCACAACGGAAGCTACCTGCCCCTGCCCGGCGCACGCACCGAGGCCCGCGCGGCATTCGACGACTTTTCCGGCCTTGAAGAGGTCTTCGCGGGACGCAAGCTGAGTATCTGGCGTGGCCCCGACGACCAACGCATCCTCTGGGTCCCCATGCTCCCTCTGGAAGATGGCACGCCCCTGTGGGTCGGGCGACGCGTTGACCGCTCGCCCATCGATGCCTTCGGCGATGCCCTGCGCATGCGGGTGTTGTACATCGTGCTCGGGCTGGCCGCCCTGGTCTGGCTCACCGCGCGTTGGTTCGCACAACGCGCCGAACGCTTCCGCGGGCAGATCACCGATGGCCTGTCACGGGTGCTTCAGGACGAGCCGGTCGAATTCGACCTGGGCGGCTCCCAGGAAATGGTCGAACTGGGCAAACGCCTGACCACCCTCGCGCGCAAACACAATGTGCGCAGCCAGGCCCTGCGTGAGCACGCCCGCGAGCTGGAAGAGTCGAACCGCTACAAGAGCCAGTTCCTGGCCAATGTCAGCCACGAGCTGCGCACCCCGCTGAACTCCATACTGCTGCTCTCCAAACTACTGGGACAAGACGACGACCAGAAGCTCAGCGAGCAGCAACGCCAGCAGGCCCGGGTGATCCACGAGGCCGGCAGCGACCTCAAGTCGCTGATCGACAACATCCTCGACCTGTCGCGTATCGAGGCCGGACGCAACGTGGTCCACATCGAATCCGTGGACCTGGAAAAGGTCCTCGGCGGCATCATCGAGTTGCTGCAACCGCAGTTCCAGCAAAAGGGCCTCGCCCTGGAACTGGAGATCGACCCCAACGCTCCCGCCACTATCGAGACCGATGGCGACAAGCTGCGCCAGATCGTCAAGAACTTCCTGTCCAACGCCGTAAAGTTCACCAGCGAGGGCGGGGTTACGATGCGCATCGCCTGCACCCGTGGCGAACGGGCTCAGCGCCTGCCCCTGAGTATCAGTGTGGCGGACACGGGTATCGGGATTCCCGAGGACAAACACGCGGTGATCTTCGAAGCCTTTCAGCAGGCGGACGGGTCCACCAACCGCCGTTTCGGCGGCACCGGCCTGGGCTTGAGTATCAGCCGCGAGCTGGCCCGTCTCATGGGTGGGCGTATCCACCTGGAAAGCCACGAGAACCGCGGGTCCACCTTCACCCTGCTGCTGCCACTGCGCACGGAGAACGCCGAACAGGAACAGGAGGCCGAAACACCCGTCGAAGCGGCACCGGACCGCGAAGAGCAAGCCCTGATCCCCGAGGCCAGCTTCCCGGGCAAACGCGTCCTGGCCGTGGACGACGATCTGCGCAACCTGCTGGCCCTGACCCCCACCTTGGAAAACTGGGGCATCGAGGTCACCGGCGCGGGCGATGGAGAGGAGGCCCTGGAGGCCATGAGCGAGGAGGACTTTGATCTGGTGCTCATGGATATCATGATGCCCGGCATGGACGGGCTCGAGGCGACCCGGCGGATTCGCGCCACGGCGCAATGGTCCGCCATCCCGGTGATCGCCCTCAGCGCCCGCGCCGCCCCCGAGGACCAGGCCGAGTGCATGGCCGCCGGGGCCACGGCCTTCCTGGCCAAGCCGCTGGAACCGGCGCAACTGCTGACACAACTAGAACGACATCTGAACGCAGGCGGAAAAGAAGACCAATGAAGCGCTACTCGGGTTTCAAGCTCCTCATCGTCGATGACAACCCCAACAATCTGTTCACCCTTCGCGCCCTGATCGACAAACACATGGACGTGGAGGTCCGCGAGGCCACCTCCGGACAGCAGGCCCTGGATCTGGCCCTGGCCGAACCGGACATCGACGTCATCATCCTGGACGTGCAGATGCCGGAGATGGACGGCTTCCAGACCGCGCAGATGCTCAAGATCCGCAAGAAGACGCGCGACATCCCCATCATCTTCCTCACCGCCGCTTTCAAGGCCGACGAGTTCCAGCAGCGCGGCTACGAGGTGGGCGCGGTCGATTATCTGCTCAAGCCCATCGACGACAATCTGCTGCTGAACAAAATCAGCGCCTACTTCCGCCTCATCGAGAAAGAGCGCGCCCTGAACCAGGTACTGGAACAGAAGGTCGCCGAGCGCACCGCCGAGTTGAACCGCGCCAAGCAACACCTGGAAGGCATCATCAACACCATGGGCGAGGCCCTGCTGGTGCTCGACCCCTCGGGCCGTATCCAGGAAGCGAATCCCAAGGCCGAGCGCATGTTGGGTTACGACGCCGAAACCCTCGCGGGCATGGGCATCGGCGATGTCTTCGAGGAGGACCAGGACGAGACCGCGGGTGCGTTTCTGGGCTCCTGGCTGGAGGCACTCATACGAACCGGTGTGCTCGAGGCCATCGAGGCCAGCTTCATCGCCGCCGACGGACGCCGCGTGCCCATCCTGTTCTCACGCACCGCCATGAAAGACGAGGCCGGGGCGATCAGCGACATCATCTGCATCGCCAAGGACATGAGCGGCTACATCAAGGCCGAAGATACGGATTGAACCCAGAACCCCCAGGATCACCGCGCCACACCTCTTCCAACTTCTAACTTCTGAGCACCCTCGCCTGTTCGTGAGCGAGCTCAACCCCCACCGGTTTGCCGCCCCCGCTCATCGGGGCATAATCGGATCAAAGTTCAGTAATTGAAGAAACACTGATATGGCTGATGACAGCACAGGCCCCATCGCCCCGGAAGAAGACACCACGCTGACCGCCAATGCCCTCAAGGCCATGGCGCACCCCCTGCGCTGGCGCATCCTTTGCACCCTGGGTAAGGGTGAGATGTCGGTCACCGAGATCGTGGAGAAGATCGGCACCTCCCAGAGCAACATCTCCCAGCACCTGGAGCAGCTGCGCAACAAGAACATCCTGATCGCCCGCAAGGAGGCCAACCGGATCTTCTACCGCATCCGCAACGACCAGCTGCTGTTGCTCATCGGAGAGATGCGTTCGGTGCTCTGCCACACCAACCTGGACGACTGAGCGCTGAGATCACCGCGCCTGGCGCACGACGCGGAAACCCAGCACCGAGTAGCGCGCATCGGGCGAGTCCGGTGCCCGGTATCCCGGCCGCACCAGATGCGGCGGGCAATGGTAGGAGCCGCCGCGCCGTACCCGTTTGAATCCCCCCGTCACCTCCGGATCCGTTCGATCCACCCGCTCGTAGGCCGCCGGGTCGTAGCCATCGGCGGTCCACTCCCAGGCATTGCCCAGCATGTCATGGAGCCCCCAGGCATTCGGCCTGCGCGTGGCGACGGGCTGGGGAATGTCATCGGAGTTCTCGATATACCAGGCATGTTCCGCGAGCTCCTCCAGCGGAAACGGACGCGTTCCGGTGCTACCGGCCCGCGCGGCATATTCCCACTGCGCCTCCGTCGGCAAGCCATATGCGTGAGCGGGGTCCAGTCGCTCCAGGGCCTCGGCGAACGCCACCGCCCGGTGCCAACTCACCCCCGTCACGGGCACGGACGCCCAATCGCGTCGGCGCCAATGGGACTCGGGGCCCGGTCGCGTGCCCATGACCACGTACCACTGCCCCTGGGTGATCTCCGTGCGCGCCATCTCGAATCCACGACTGAAGGTGACCGTATGCGCGGGCATTTCATCGGAAACCGGGGCATCGCCGCCCTTGGGGTGCTCCAGCTGAATCTCCGTCGGGTCTTGAGTGCCCATGGTGAAGCTGCCCTGGGGTATGGGCACGAAATCCAGGTCATCGGGCAGCCCCGCCCAGGCCGTCGAAGCCAGAACACACAACAACAGAACCGATAGAACGTGACCCGGCATGACCCAAAGCTCCCCTGGAGTGGAAACCGCTTGTGTATCCGGCACGGAGCACCGCGCCGCTGACCTGTACCGCTGGGACCGTGTTTCCCGCGACAGGTTTCGTTGATACAGGGCTCATACCCTCACTGCGTCGCCCCACAACACTTCTTGTACTTGCGCCCGCTGCCGCAGGGGCAGGGGCTATTGCGCCCCACCTTGTCCACCGGGCGGCGCGCGGCGTCGGGCACATCGCCGTCGATGTAGAGCCATTGCCCGCCGTCCAGACGGAAGCGGCTGCGCTCATGCAGACTTTGCGCCTGCCCGTTGACCAGACAATGGGCCACGAACTCCACGACGCCCTCCTCGGCCACGACCGGGGGCGCATCGATGATCTCCAGACGGCGCCATTGCACGCGCGCATCCAGGGTGAGGTCCTCGGGGCAGGTTTCAGGGGCCCACGAACGACGCACGTAGTCGGCGTCACGCAGCAGGTAGGCGCAGAAGCGCGAGCGCATCAGGGCCTCGGGCGTGGCCGCGCAATCCCCGCCATGCAGGGGGCCACAACAGTCACCATAGGCGCGTCCACTGCCACAGGGGCAGCTCTGCTCCCGGGACGGTCCGCGTGTCTTGGGCGGAAGAGGTGAAAACAAGGTTAATTGATCTCGCTGTGGCTCGGAGTAGGAGATGTCATGCCAGTGTAATGGCAAGCGGGTGCGACGCGTTCCGGCCACGGTGGCCCCACGCATGCACCCGGTCATCCAACAGGAAGCATGAAACTCTTCGGTACCGATCCGTTGTGTTTCGTACTTCCCGATATACGCGGCCGCCACCCAAGAAGGATGGGGCGTCCACACCGGAATCAGCTTGCCATGCCTTACTCCTTTTCGATCGATAAGGGCCAGCGCCTCATCCGCCTTCGCGTCGAGGGCACCCTGAGCGCCGATGAATGGATGACGAGTTTCACCGCCATCACCAAGCACCCTGATTTCCAGGGTGACTTCGATCACATCGTCGACATCAACACCCTGGTCGCGGACCGCGAATTCAGCGCCCACCTGATCACGCGCGCCACCCATGACCGGCTCCATGGCAAAGCCCTGGCCGGGGCCCGCCTGGCCATCATCGCGGGCAACCATTTCAGCCGTGCCGTAGCGCGCATGTACCGCGACTTGGTGCAGGACGAGGCTTGGTTCATGATCCGCATCTTCGATGATGTGGCTGGCGCGGAGCACTGGCTGCGACACCCCCAACAGGCGGCCTGATCCCCCCAGCCGGACCGGGACCGCGGAAACCCGCTTCGGAGCCCCCATGCGTATCGGCACCCCGCTCTCCCCTTCCGCCACCCGCGTCATGCTCCTCGGGGCCGGTGAACTCGGCAAAGAGGTCATCATCGCCCTGCAGCGTCTGGGCGTTGAGGTCATCGCCGTGGACCGCTACGAAAACGCCCCGGGCCATCAGGTTGCCCACCGCTGGCACGCCATTGACATGAGTGACCGGGCTGCCCTGCGCGCCCTGGTGGAACAGGAAAA
>JBMYTY010000110.1:0-6047 GCA_049604855.1 Gammaproteobacteria bacterium
CTGCTGCGTGGTCTGCTGCAGGATGATGCCGGTCTGCAAGGCCTGGATGGAGGGCATGATGCGGTTGACGATGCGCGACCATTCGGTCAGGCCACTGGCCGGAACATAGACCACGTCACCCGGTTCGAGCTCGATGTCCCTGGCGCGGCCCTTGAAGACTTCCTTCATGTCGATGACGTACAGCTCGGGAGCGGCCAACGAGCCGCGTACCACGTGCACCTGGGTCAGATCGGCGTCGATGGTGAAACCCTTGGCGATGGTCAGGGCCTTGGACAACTGCATGTCCTCGCGGAAGGCGAACAGGTCGGGCCGTTGTACCTCGCCGAGCACATAGATCTCCTTCGACAGGCCGGAGGGGATGTAGATGAAGTCACCGGGGTGCAGGGGGATGTCGTAGCGCAGGTCGCCGTCGCGGAACAGGGAGACGAAGTCCACGGGCAGCGGGTCGCCATCGCGGGAGATGAAGGCGTGGGTCAGGTCCGCCAATTCGACGGAACTGGCGTGGAATTGTCCCTTGGTGAGGCCGCCCGCCTTGGCCATGGCCTCGGTCAGGGAGACATTGGTGACCAGTGGGTAGACCCCGGGGCGCACGACTTCGCCGGTGATGGTGTAGTCCAGGCTGGAGAACTCCTGAACGATCACGGAAACCTGGGGGTCCTTCAGATATTTCTTCAATCGATCGGTCAGTTCATCGCGCACGGATTCGACGCTGCGGTCTTCCGCCACCACGTCGCCCACGAGTGGGAACGAAAACTTGCCATCCGGCCGGATCGGGACACCGGCCACGCTGAGGTCCGGTTCGTTGTATACGGACACGGCGAGTACATCGCCCTTGCCCAGGGTGAACTCGATGTGGGTGAGCTTGCGCAACGATTCCATGGTCTTGAGTTGGTCCTCCTTGGACATCAGCTTGCGCGGCTCGGGCAACAGCGCTCCCGGGTCGGTCTTCGGATGCGGGGTCTCCGGCGGCCGGCGTACCGGTTCGCCGCCGCAGGCGGCCAGCAGGGTCAGCGCGGTCAGCGCGAGGACGAATCGCTTGAAGACCGGGATTGGGAATTCGCGCGCGGGCATGGGCAAGGAGGGGAGCGGCGGGCAGGGAATGGGCCTAATCATGCCAGAGTGGGCCGGGAGTTGGAGCCTTGCCCGAGCCGGTGAACCCAGGTCGGGCCTGTCCGCCTTCACCCGCCGCCGCTCCGATCGACATGAGCCTGGGAGGGGGTAAGGCTCAGGCGAGCTTCGGTTCCTGGCGTTCTCCCTCGGATGGTTTCTTCTTCTTTTTCTTTTTGTCCTTCTTGGCCTTCACCGGTCGGTCGTAAACCGGGGCTTCCTGGGTGAGTTCGTAGGGCACGTCGGTGATGATGCCGACGCGTACCTGAACGCCCAGTTCCTTCAGGCGGGTGATCAGGGTGCGGATACCGGGTTTGGCGCTCTGCCCGCTGCGTACGACCATGAGCGCGTTGCCGATCCGGCGCACCGCTTCGACCACGGTCTGCTGGGCATCCAGTGGCGGAAGGTCATAGATCACGTGGCCGGGGAAGGATTTCAGACGGTCGATCAGGTCCGCCATGGAGCGACCGCCCAAGGCATGGAGATCCCCGCTCGCGGGTGCGCCATCACGGCCGGTCGGAATCAGGCGGGCACCCCGGGTTTCGGTGGCCCTGAGGGCCTCGTCAGGCGTGCTTGAACCGTCGAGAATTTCAGCGAGCCCGGGGCCTTCCGACGCAATCTCGTAATAGGCTCCGGGCCGCTCGCCGGTTTCGGCGCGCAGATCCGCATCCACCAGGATGACCTCGCTCTCGCGCAGGGCAATGGTCTGGGCCATGTTGGTGGCGATGACCGAGCGGCCCGCGCCGCCCTCCAGACTGATCACCGCCAGGGACTGCCAGCTTCCCTCTTCCAGCGTGCCCTCCATGTCGATCACCATGCGCCGGAAAATGCTGGCCACGGCCTCGCCCGGGCTGTGGGCGTCGATGATGATCTGTTGGTCGTCGGGCACGTGTTGGAACTCGAAGGTCAGCTCTCCCTCGGCCAGGTCCACGGTCTCGCGGCGGGTGCGGATGCGGATATCCAGGAATTCGAGCAGCAGGGCCAGAAATACCCCGCCACCGCCGCCGAGCACGATCCCGGCCATGACGATGAGCTTGCGCCCGCTGGGTTCGCCCTCGTCCGGCGGGGTGGCGCGCTCTACGATGTCGAAGTCGGAGGCGTTGCGCATCATGATCACGCGCGCTTCCTCGACCCGGTTGCGCAGGTTGTCCGTCAGGGTCTGGTTGTTGCCCACTTTGGCGCGAAGCTGGTCGTACTCCTGTTTCTTAGACGTGAGGGTGTCGAGCTTCTGGCGGATGTCCGGAACCAGCTTGGCCAGCGCTTTGAGTTTGGCCTCCTTCACCTTGAGGTCGCTGATGGTGGCGTAGCGGCGCACGGTCAGTTCCTCGCGCACGGGGTTGTGGGCGTAGGTGTTGGAGGGGGCGGCGTCCGTGCCCTTGTCGATCAGTGCCTTGATCTTGGCGATGCGGGACTTGAGGTCCTTCACCTTGGGGTTTTCGTCCGTGTAGCGGCCGCGCGCCTGCTCCAGTTCCCACTCCAGGTCCGTCAGATTCTTGGCCAGCGGGTTCACGTAGTAGGAGGACTGCACGATCATCTCCGGCTCGGCCTCGATGGCTTTGTCGAGTCGGGTGATGTCCTGGCGCATGGCCGTCACCTCGGCCTCCAGGGCCTTGAGCTTGCCGTCCTGGTTGGTGAGTTCGCTGACCAGAACATTGATCTCGGTGTCCAGGTCGGTGATCTTGTAGTCGCGGACAAAGGAGTCCAGCTCGTCGTTGGTCTGGCGGGCCTTCTGTTGGGCCGATTCGAGCTGGCCGCTGTAATAGAGCAGGGTCTCCTCGGCATCGGCGCGGCGGATGTCGCGATTGCGCTCGATAAACACATCCACCAGATGATTCGCGACCTTGGCGGCCATCACCGGGTCGGTCCATTCGATTTTGACCTGGAAGATGCGTGATTCCTTACCCAGTGTGACGTCGATGTGTTTGACCAGCTTGCGCGGCTGCATTTCGACTCCGGACCGGCGCAGCGTTTCCTGAAGGACACTGGGTAACAGCAGGGTGTCGATCATGGTCTTGAGATCGTAGTTCTGCGGTTTGAACGGTTTGCCGAACTTGCCGATCTGGAATTCGTCCTGGGTGGTTCGGTTGATCAGGGTGGCATTGGCGATCCAGGTCTTCTCCACGAGGGTGAAAGCCAGTGCACCAAACAGCAGCGTGGTGATGGTGCCTATGGCCGCCACCATGATGCGGCGGGACCAGATGCCCTTGAGCAGGCGCACGAAATCGAGGCCTGATCCCTTTGTCTCCGGTGCCTCCTCTTCGCCCATGCCCGGGAAGGGAAAGCCGCCGTCGTCGTCGCCGTCGTCGTTCTCCGCGGGCTTGGGCGGCAGGGAGCCCAGCAGCGGGAACCCGTCCGCGCCGCGCCGGACCGGTTCTATTTCTGTGTGGGTGGGGGGCGCGCTGGCCGGTTCTTCGTGGGCTTCGCTCTGCTCGGCCGTGTCGCCCGCTGGTTCGGGCAGGTCCCAATCCATGCCCGAAGGGTCGGCGTCCTCCGGCCGACCCGAGGCACCGGGCTTGCGGTTGCGGTTGCCGTGAACGCTGTACTCGTCGGTCATGACCGGTCAGTCCACGACCATGGCGGGGTCATCCAGGCCGCCCTGGCGGATCAGGTCGTCCACGATCAGGCGCACGGTGTATTCCTCGATACTGGCCAGGTCGTTGGACACGGCATGGTCCAGGGCCAGCTTGGCGATGCGATTGATCTCGCGCGGGATACCACCGCTGAACTCGCTGAGCAGGCGGATGGCGCCCTCGCTGAGCGGAATCTCACCCTTCAGCCCCGCGCACTCGAAGCGGTGTTTCACGTAGCCCTCGGTCTCCACCGGCGACAGTGGGTTGAGGTGGTAACGCAGGCTGATGCGCTGGTCCACCTGGGGCAGGGCCTTCACCTGGCCGCGTAACTCAGGCTGGCCGATGAGGATGATGGTAAGGAAGTTGGTGCGTTCGCTGGCGATGTTGGTCAGGGATTTCACCGCCTCCAGGTTCGCGGGGTTCAGTTGCTGTGCCTCGTCGAGCAGGATCACCAGGTGTTTGCGGGCCTCCACCACGCGCCGCATGAGGGCCTGCTTGAAAGCGGACATGCGCGAGTAACGGTCGGGCAATTTATCGCCATAGACCCGCTCGCGGCGGACCTGGGAGATGATCTCCAGCAGCAGGTCGTCGAAGCCGAGCATGGCGTTCTCGAGCGTGACCACGGTGTAGGCGTCGCGCGCGATGCGGTTTTGCAGCACCGTGCGGGTCAGCGTCTTGCCGCAGCCGATCTCGCCGGTGAGCATGCCCATGCCCATATTGCCGTCCTCGATCAGGAACTGCAGTCGGGATATGGCCTCGGCGTGGCCGGCGGAGGCGAAGAAGTATTGCGGGTCCCGGGTATTGTCGAAGGGCTGCATGGCCAGGGTGGCATCGCCCAGCTGGATCGGTGTCTGCATGGTCATGGGGCGCGGGTCGCCTCCGCGCAGAGTTCCAGCACGCCGAGGGTGGCCTTGTCCCAGGAGAACTTGCCGGCCTGTTTCAGGCCCTTGTCGCGTAACTCGGAGGCCAGGGCTTCGTCGGTCAGCACGCGCTCCATGGCCTCGCTCATGGCGGCGCTGTCCTCAGGGTCGAACAGCAGGCCCGCGTCACCGACCACCTCGGGGATGCTTGAGCGGTTGGATGCGACCACGGGGGTGCCCGCCATCATGGCCTCCAGAGGTGGAATACCGAAGCCCTCGAACAGGGACGGAAAGGCAAACAGGTCCGCGCCGCTTAGCAGGTCAGGCAGCAGTTCGTTGGGCAGGAAGCCGGGGAAGATGACCTCGTCCGCCATGCCCGTGCGCGCGACGGCGTCGTCGATGGCCTCCGCGCCGTTCCAGCGGCTACCCACGAGGACGAGCTTGTGGGGCAGGCCGGTGCGGTTCTTGAGTTGGGCAAAGGCCTCGACCAGCCCCACATGATTCTTGCCGGGATGCTCCAATCGCGAGATGTAGAGGATGTAATCGTGGGGTATGACCGAGCCCGCGCTGACCCGGGCTTTGGCCTGCTCACGGTCGCGTGGCGAGAAGCGGTCCAGGTCGGCACCGTTGTAGACCACGCGGATGCGCTCGTCGCGCACCCGGCAGTAGCTGATGAGGTCGCGTTGGGTGGATTCGGAGATGGACAGCACCCGCGTGAGCCGACGCATCATGCCCGGCAGCACCTTCATGATGTAAAACATGCGAAAGCGGTCGTACTTGGCGGGCACGTGCAGCTGCGACATGTCGTGAATCGTGGACACCGAGGGGACGCCGTACCACCAGGCCAGACGACGGTTTCCAGCGGGCATCCAGCACACGTCACAGCCGTGGGCCTTGAGCGCAATGGGTAGCCAGAGCAGGTGCCAGAGGATGCTGATGATGGGGTGGCCGAAATTGTCCGGGTAGCTGACCACCTGAACATTGGGGTGGCTCACGTCGAAGAATTCCTTGTCGGCCGAGGTCATGAACAGCACGTAGTGGTGCTCGGGACCCAGCTCCGGCAGGCGTCGGAAGATGTTCACCATGTACTGGCTGATACCGGACTTGCCGCCGTCGCCGGCAAAGGCCGAGATGCCTACCGTCAGGCCCGATTTCTTGCCCTGGTTCATGGCGTAGCCCCGTGGGAGCGGGTGGCGGATGAAAGCAGCGTCATCATGGCATCCAGATAGTGACCGTGACTGAAGCGTTCGTCCACGGTCTGGCGGCCTTGGAGCCCCATGGCACCTGCCCGCTCCCGGTCGTGAATGAGCCCGGCCATGGCGGCGGCCATGGCTCCGGTGTCAGCCTCGGGAACCAGGTGGCCGGTTCGGCCATCGTCCAGCCAGTCCGGTATGCCACCGGCGCGGAAGGCGACCACGGGTCGCGCCCGTGCCATGGCCTCGACACCGACCATGCCGAAGGGTTCCGGCCAGCGCGAAGGCACGACCGTGCACAGGGCGCGCTCGTAGAA
>JBMYTY010000111.1:0-6044 GCA_049604855.1 Gammaproteobacteria bacterium
GTGAACCCGCCCGCCAGGGCCCAACGGGCCGCCCTGTCCCGCCTGGCCGAGATATTGGAGGAATGCCTCGACGCGGCCGATCGCGTCGAGCAGGGCGGGCCAAACGGTCTTGTCGTCCTGTTCGCGGCCGGTGGCTTACTGCTGCCCCAGGGCGGGGGAGTCTTGGCGGTGCTTGTGCCCTTGCTCGCGATTATGCTGGGCCTGCTGTTGTTCGTGCTCAGTTCCCTGGTGTTTCCCAGCGCCGTTCTCGAGCCGGCCTCCGGTCTTGCCGCGTTTAAGCGTGGCTGGGCACTGGCGCGCGGGCGACGCAAGATGGTGGTGGGCAATATGATCCTGGTGATCGTCCTTCTGGTGGTGCTGATCGTCGTTGCCGCGTTGGTGACGCAGGGATTGTCTTTGGTGTTCCTGGCGCTGGGCGAAATCGGGGCCGTGCTCGTGGTGGTGTTGAACATGGTGCTCAACCTGCTGTTGAACGCCGTCGCCTATTTCTTCATTTCGGGCTTTCAGAGCCTCATGTACTACGAGCGACGCATTATCGATGATCACTGGCTGCCGGCCTGGGAAGAGGTTCCCGACCTGTCGTGGCCGACCCGGGGAGCGGGGTCGGACGCCGTCTCTTCCGCCGGGCTCAAGCCCTGGTTGGAGATGGTCCTTCTGGGGGTTCTCAGTGTTGGAGTGCTCGCCCTGCTGGGCGTGGTTATGGGTATTTCAGCGGCCTGAATGCACGCCCGGGCCGGTTGTGCGTATTATCGCGCCCGCACGGCCCGGCATGTGGGAGGCTCCGCTCCCTGTTCGTGCATGGGCCCGGTCCCGCTTTTCACCCATTCATCCTGATTCGACCCCTCAATGCTGGAAGCCTCACAACTCGCCTGTCGGCGCGGCGATCGCCTGCTGTTTTCCGGGCTCTCCTTCCAGGTCGAACCGAGCACCCTGCTCCATGTGGAGGGGCACAACGGCAGTGGTAAGACCACGCTCCTGCGCGCCCTCTGTGGTCTTTCCAGTGCGGATGAGGGGGAGATCCGCTGGCGTGGAACCTCCATTGCTTCGGACCTGGAGGCCTATCACGCCGAGCTGCTCTACTTCGGCCATCTCAATGGCATCAAGAGCGACCTGACCGGCATCGAGAACCTGCGCATCGCCGCCGGACTGGCTGGAGATAAGGTGCCCGAGGCTGACCTGTGGGACGCACTCAGCCGCATGGGACTGGCCGGGTTCGAGGACCTGCCGACCAAGGTTTTGTCCCAGGGCCAGAAAAAGCGCGTGGCCTTGGCGAAGTTGTTGTTGACCCGGGCCGCGGTCTGGATTCTGGACGAGCCCTTTACCGCCCTGGACGTGGACGCGGTGGATTTTCTGCAAAGCCGGATCGCCCATCACGTCGAGGGTGGGGGGATCTGCATACTCACCACCCACCAGGCCGTTGAGCTGACCGAGGGGCAGGTTCAGCGATTGCGCCTGGGGCGCAAGCCCCGGCGGGAGGCTTAAGCGGTGTTTCAGGCCTTTCGCATCGTGCTTATGCGCGACCTGACCCTGGCCATGCGGAACGGGACCGAGGTCCTGACCGCCCTGTTCTTCTTCGTCATCGTGGTCAGCCTGTTTCCCCTGGGGGTGGGCACCGAAAAAGAGACCCTGCGTATCCTGGGGCCCGGGGTCGTCTGGGTCGCCGCCCTGTTGGCCTCCATGCTGGCCCTGGAGCGCTTGTTCGCGGCCGACCATGCCGATGGCACCTTGGAATTGATGATCATGACGCCGCAACCGCTGTCCGTCCTTGTTCTCGCCAAGATCATCGCGCACTGGCTGTTGACGGGGTTGCCCCTGGTGCTCATATCCCCCCTGATTGCCTACCAGTACCAGCTGGCGGGCGACGCGGCCTGGGTGATGATGCTGTCCTTGGCCGTGGGCACTCCGGTTTTGAGCCTGGTGGGGGCGATCGGAGCGGCGCTGACCATCGGCCTGCGTGGCGGTGGAATTCTGCTGTCCCTGCTGGTGCTGCCGCTGTATATCCCGGTCCTGGTCTATGGGTCCGGGGCCGTTGCCGTCAGCAGCATCGCCCTCGCGGATATCCAACCCTATTTCTCGTTACTCGGTGCTTTCCTGTTGGTTGCGGTATTGTTCGCGCCCCTGGCCGCGGCAGCGGCCCTGCGCATTTCCATGGAATGAAGGGGTGGGACGTCAGTCCATTCGCCCTGAAAACCATGACGAAAGGCCGGGGCGAGCGCCTGCATGACCGCTCGCTTTTCCCGCCCACGATGTTTCGTGGGGCCAGCGGTCGCGCATCAACCCATCGTTCAGCTTCGATCCAACCATGACGATCAACTGGTTCAAATTCGCGGCGCCGGCCAATTTCTACCCATTGGCCGGGCGTACCATTCCGGTATTCGCCGTGTTGGCACTCGTGATCTGTGCCGTAGCCCTGTATTGGGGCTTCTTCGAGACGCCGGACCGCCTGGGGGGCAACAACCCTCAAAAGGAGTACTACCGGATCATTTTCGTCCATGTCGCGTCGGCGTGGATGGCCATGTGGCTGTACGTGGTCCTGGCCGCCTGGTCGGCGGTGGGGCTGGTGTTCAACACGCGGCTGTCTTTCATGATGGCCAAGGCCACGGCGCCGACCGGTGCGATGTTCACCCTCGTATCCCTCTGGACAGGGGCTATTTGGGGCAAGACCTCGTGGGGAACCTGGTGGGACTGGGATCCGCGCCTGACCTCGCAGCTGATCCTGTTCTTCCTGTACCTGGGCTACATGGCGCTGAATGCGGCCATCGAGGAACCGAAGCGGTCCGACAAGGCTTCCGCCTTGCTGGCCATGGTCGGCCTGGTCTGCGTGCCGGTGATCTACTGGGCGGTGAACTGCCCCGATCCGAATCAGTGCGCGGCGCTGCACCAGCGCTCTTCGCTTTCGAACATCGATGGCAACATCCTGTTCTCCATGCTGTTCATGACCCTGGGGCTGTGGATGTATTCGTTCGCGACCATCTTCGCCCGGGTGCGGTCCATCATCCTGGAGCGTGAGGCGGATGCCCGTTGGGCACGGGAAGTGCTGGCCGGGGAGGGCAGGTCATGAGCGAGTTCTTCGCCCAGGGTGGATACGCGTTCTATGTCTGGGGCGCCTACCTGCCCACACTGGTGCTGGTGTTGTGGGAGGTGATCGCGCTGCGCAGGCAGAGGCGAACTTTGTTGGCGCGCCTCGGTCGGATCATGCGCCTTCGAGCACAAGAATCGAGAGATGAGCAGGAATAATGAAAGCAAGACAAAGACGACTGATTTTCGTCGGCCTGGCCGTCGTGGTGGTGGGTATCGCCGCGACCCTGGTGGTGCAGGCCCTGCGCAGCAACATGAACTACTTCTTCACGCCCGAGCAGGTGCTCGCCGGTGAAGCGCCCAAGGACGCGGTGTTTCGCGTCGGCGGCATGGTGGAAAAGGGGTCCTTGAAGCGGGGTAAGGATCTGGATGTGTCCTTCGACGTGGCGATCAACGATGCCACGCTCAAGGTGCACTACACCGGAATCCTCCCAGACCTGTTCGGCGAGGGGCAGGGCGTGGTGGCCCGGGGACGTCTGGCCGAGGACGGCCGCTTCGTGGCCCAGGAAGTGCTCGCCAAGCACGACGAGGACTACGTGGCACCCGAGATCGCCGACGCCATGAAGAAGGCTGAAGCGGCGGGGCATCCGGCTTCCGCCAGCGGCGCGGGGCAAGCGCAATGATTCCTGAACTCGGACACTTCGCGCTGATCCTGGCGCTGTTCATCTCGATACTGCTGTCCACGGTGCCGATCTATGGCGCCGCGCGCGGTATTCCCGGCTGGATCGCTCTGGCTCGTCCGGCGGCACGGGTACAGTTCCTGCTCATCCTGTTTTCATACCTGGCGCTGACCTGGGCCTTTATCCAGAACGATTTCTCCGTGGCCTATGTGGCCAACAATGGCAACACCGCCACCCCGCTGATCTACAAGATATCGGGCGTTTGGGGGGCACACGAGGGTTCGTTGCTGCTGTGGGTCCTGACCCTGAGCACCTGGACCGTCGCGGTCAGCATCTTCAGCCGATCGGTGCCCGAACAGGTGGTCGCCCGGGTGCTGGGTGTCATGGGCATGATCGCCGTGGGCTTTCTGCTGTTCACGCTGCTGACCTCCAATCCCTTTGACCGCATGGTGCCGCCCCCCATGGAGGGGCGTGATCTCAACCCGCTGTTGCAGGACCCGGGTCTCGCCATTCACCCGCCCATGCTCTACATGGGTTACGTGGGCTTTGCCGTGGCCTTCGCCTTCGCCATCGCCGCCATGCTGGGCGGTCGTCTGGATGCCGCCTGGGCGCGTTGGTCCCGGCCCTGGACCACCGTCGCGTGGATGTTCCTAACCATCGGCATCGCCCTCGGTTCGTGGTGGGCCTACTACGAGTTGGGCTGGGGCGGATGGTGGTTCTGGGATCCGGTGGAAAACGCTTCATTCATGCCCTGGCTGGTGGGCACGGCCCTGATCCATTCCCTGGCGGTCACGGAAAAGCGCGGGGCCTTCAAGTCCTGGACGGTGTTCCTGGCCATCTTTGCCTTTTCGCTGAGTCTGCTGGGCACCTTCCTGGTGCGTTCCGGCGTGTTGACCTCGGTGCATGCCTTCGCTTCTGACCCGGAACGTGGCGTGTTCATTCTCGGATTCCTGCTCGTGGTCATCGGCGGCTCACTGGCCCTGTACGCTTGGCGGGCACCGATGATCCGCAGTACGGGGCGTTTCGAACTGCAGTCCAAGGAAGCGCTGTTGCTGGTCAATAACGTTGCCCTGGTGGTGGTCGCCGTGACCATCCTGCTCGGTACGCTCTATCCCCTGTTTCACGATGCCCTCGGGCTCGGAAAGCTTTCCGTCGGCCCGCCCTACTTCAACGCCGTATTCATTCCGCTGACCGTGCCGCTCGCCCTGGCCGTCGGAATCGGCGCCCTGGCCCGCTGGAAGAAGGACAATCTCCTCAACCTGGTCATGCGGCTGAAATGGCTGATGGTCCTCGCGCTCGTGGTGGGCGTGGGCTGGCCCCTGGTCTGGTTCGGTGGTTTTGATGTGGCCGCCGCATTCGGTGGAATCCTCGGCGTCTGGGTGGCGGCGACAGCCCTCTTCGGAATCTGGGATCGCGTGCGCAAGAAGGCCAACCCGGTTGCCGCCCTGGTCGGTGTTCCGCGTGCGTTCTGGGGCATGACCCTGGCCCATCTGGGCATCGCGGTGTTCATCATCGGCGTGTCGCTGACCTCCATCTACTCCGTGGAGAAGGACGTGGCACTGGGGCCGGGCGATGTCTTCGAGGTGTCCGGGTATGCCTTCCGCTTCGACAAGGTTGAGGGTCATGACGGCCCTAACTATCACGCGGATCGCGGCACGGTCACCGTGCTCAAGGATGGCGAGCCCTACACGGTGCTCCACCCGGAAAAACGTGTTTACCACGCGCAGCGCATGCCCATGACCGAAGCCGCCATCGATGCGGGCCTCGGCCGTGATCTGTACGTTGCCTTGGGTG
Organism: Gammaproteobacteria bacterium; assembly: GCA_049604855.1. Taxonomy (GTDB): domain Bacteria; phylum Pseudomonadota; class Gammaproteobacteria; order JACKNK01; family JACKNK01; genus JBMYTL01. The sequence continues at coordinate 5,493 of JBMYTY010000111.1, forward strand.
AGCCGGTGGGCGAGGGCCGCTGGGCCGTGCGCGTGTACTACAAGCCCTTCGTGCGCTGGATCTGGCTGGGCGCGTTATTCATGGGGCTGGGTGGCATTGTCGCCGCGGCCGACAAACGCTACCGCATGGGACGACTGGCCGAGCGCGGTTCGATGGCGGCCGATGTGCCAGCCGGTGCGGCGACGGAGGGTCGTTGATGGGACGCTATGCCATTCCCCTGGTGGTATTTCTCGTGGTGGCGGCATTTCTCGGTATCGGGTTGACGCTCGATCCGAAAGAGGTGCCCTCGCCGTTCGTGGGCAAAGCCGCGCCGTCCATCAACCTGCCCGATCTTCGTGATGGCGGAAAAACCGTCAAGACCGAGGACCTCAAGGGGCGTCCCTGGCTGCTCAACGTGTGGGCGACCTGGTGCCCCGAATGCTGGCGCGAACACGGCTTTCTCGTTCGCCTGGCCCGGGAAAAAGGCATCACCATAGTGGGCCTGAACTGGAAGGACGAGCCGGGCAAGGCGCGCGATATGCTGCGCAAACTCGGTGACCCCTACGCCTTGAT
>JBMYTY010000112.1:0-5971 GCA_049604855.1 Gammaproteobacteria bacterium
GTGATTGGAGTACAGACCTTGGTCTGACCCGGCCTTGAAGCGACGTACGAATCAATTCGCGGGCAAGCCCGCTCCTACAGCGTGCCTTCCTGGTCCGTGTCTCCCGGAAGGCTGAGATAACACCGGGCCCTGCCAAGTGGTCGGAGCACGCATGCCATTGTGCCGCCGGAAGCCGGAATCAGCGGGCGCTCATCCACCGTCCGCCGGTGTACAAACGCGGCCCGACCAGGGTTTCATCGGTCAATTCGACATAGGCCTCGAATCGCTCACGGATGTTGCGCACGTAGTTCACCGGCTCGCGACCGCGCACGTAACCATGCCTCGCCTTGCTCGCGTACTTCTTCTTCGACAGCAGCAGCATGGCCTTCTCGGTGTTCTCGAACCAGCGGTCCGGGTTCAGACCCAAATCCCGGGCCAGCCGACGGGCATCGCGCACATGGCCGATACCGGCGTTGTAGGCGGCGAGTGAGAACCAGGTGCGCGGGGCGACGGGTAGATCATCCTCGAACCGGTCGCGAAGCCAGTCCATGTACTTGATCCCGGCGTGCAGGCCGATCTCGGGCTCGTCGAGTTTCTTGAAGCCCATGGAGTGTCCGGTGCGCGGCAGCACCTGCATGAGGCCTCGCGCCCCCGCGAAAGACTTGGCGGTGGGATCAAAACGGCTCTCCTGGAACATCTGCGCCACCACCATGCGCCAATCGAAGCCGTACTGATCGGAGTACTTGCGCACCAACTCATCCCAGGGCGACAACTGGCCATCGGGACGGGTGTCCACACGGCCCCGTTGCAGGCGGGCGATCGAACTGCGGTTCACGAAGTATTTCTTGTACAGGATGTTGTAGACCAAGCCCTTGTACTGGGCCTTGATGAAGGCATCGAGCTTGGACCTGAGGGCGGTGTTCTCCTTGCGCACGGCCACGGCGTGTTTGTGCTTGTCTCCCATGGTGAAGGCCGAGCGGACGGGCACGCCCTGGGCCATCTCCACCTGGAAGATCTGGCCATCCGCGGCAGTGAGATCAACCGCGCCTTCGGCCACCTGGCTGATCAGTTCCTCGGTCTCGATGTCCTCCGGCGCGGCCTCCAGGGTGAAGTCGAAACCTGCCTTTTTGAGGTTCTCGAGAATCTCCCAATAGCTGCTCGACCGGCGCACGGTCACGGTGCGGCCCGCCAGGCCATCGGGCCCGGCCAAGGCGTCTTTTTCGCGCGCGACAAGGTGAACCGGTGCCTCGTGGTAGTGGCGACTGAAATCCACCCCCTTGGCGCGACGTGATTCCAGGGGTTCGAGAAAGCCCACGGCCATATCAGCGCGGCCGTCGACCAACCAGGTGATCATGTCTTCGTGGGTGGGCGGGACCACAATATCGAGGCGTAGCTTGTGCTGTTTGGCGAAAGCCTTGGTCATCTCGTACTCAAAGCCCATCAGCTCGCCTTTGTAGAGGAAATACGAGGCGGCATTGTTACGCAGCAGCACGCGCAGACGACGACGCTTGACGATGTCCGCCCAATCACCGGTGTGCAGAACGTCGTGCGGGTCGTCCACCTGCTCGAGGTGCAGGAAGTGGTTCAGGGCACTGCGCAGGGCGGGGGCGTCCTTGGGCAGGCCCCAGGCAATGTCGCGTGCACCGGGCAGGCTGAAGGCCACCTGGATGTCATCGCGATAACCCAGGTACATCTTGACCACGTTGCTGTCCCGAACGACGGCGTCCACCTCGCCACTGACCAGCAGGTCCAGTTCATCCTCGTCACCCAGCCCCTTTGGGCGCTCCACGAGCACGATGCCCGGATGCTTTTCACGCAAGGCCCGCAAACTGGCCCAGAAGCTGGTTCTGGGATCGGCCATGACCCGTTTGCCCTCCAGGTCAGCGGCGTTGGCGATGCCCTCATCGCCATCGCGCACCACGATCTGCTCACGCACATGGGTGATGGGCACCGTGAAACCGATCCGCTCCTTTCGCTCCGGCGTGACCGTGATATTCGCCACCGCGACATCGGCCTCGCCCGCCTCCAGGGCGGGGATGAGATCCCCAAACCGGCTGGTCGGTATGAGTACCGGATCCAAACCCTCGGAGATGGCAAAGGCCTCGGCCATTTCCCGTTGTTGAGCGACGGGGGAACCATCCCGGGGCAGGAAACGCCCGCCCCCCGGGCTGCTGGTCACCAGTATGCGCAACTGACCGCGCGCACGGATAGCATCGAGATCCGGGCCTTCCGGAATCGGATCAGCCTTTTCGACCGGGGCCGGAGCCACCGCCCGCGCCCGCTCCGGGGCCTGGGTCGGTGCATCGTCGTCACCACAACCCGCAAGCCCCAGCATCACCCCAAACAACAACAGCAGCGGTGCCGCGCGAGCGCTGGCACGGACGCTGCCCCCCAGCAGGGGCGATGGGATGCTCGGGACGAATCTCACGGCGGGCCCTTCGGCGATGGGTGCCCGCCGAAGTTTAGCCGAGGTTCAACCCGGTTCGCTCCCCCGCTTTTCCGACGGAGCGGATCAGTGGTGACGCACGGGCGTTGGCGCACCGCCGGGTCCGGTCTCCGGCCCGGTGCCCGGAGGGGGTGGGTCCTCGACCGCGAGTCCGCGGCGCACACGCTTGCCCAGGAACAGGCAGGCCCGCTCGAAGGCCGACTCGGCTTCCTTCGTGCACCATTCCCAGTCCGCCGGGCTGGCATCGAGGGGCAACTGCCAGTGACCGATCACGAACACCCGCCCCAGGTGCAACTCGACCGTCCAGTCGTGCCAATTCGTACCGTCCTCGTCCACGACGTATTCCTGCTCCACGAAGCGCGCGTGATTGTCGTTGTGGGGATCGACCGCGTTGATCTCGTAGGTCACGAATTGCGCGTCTATGCAGCTCTCCCAGCCCGTGTGCACCTGGCGCGCGGTGTAGAACAGGGCATGGATCAGAGCCGCTGGCGAGACCGTCAGCTCCAGCGGGGTGTCCCAATCGGGTTCGAAATCTTTCTCTTCCAGGGGCATGGGCGGCGCGACGGTGGCTGAACAGGCGGGAGCGCGATCATACGCCCATGGGCTGATGCTTGCGCTGAGGGAAAGCGTCTTACCGCTGAATGGTGGCGGAGCGTGTACCCGGGTCGCGCGCGGTTTTCCGTAAAGCCCGGCCCACTTCGACATTGGGGGGCAATGGCGTAGAATTTCGCGTTTTTCGCCGCGAAACACGCCCCAATGACGCCCACGGATTCCCACCCCTACCCCGTTGCCCGCATCGGCATCGTCGGCGGGGGCCAGCTCGGCCGCATGATGGTGAAGGCGGCGAAGAAGATCGGCTGTACCTGCATCATCCTCGATCCCCAGCCCAACTCTCCGGCGGGCCAGATCGCGGGCCACCAGATCGTCGGCAATTATCACGACCCGGCGCGGCTGCGTGAGCTGGTCGAGTCTTCCACCGTCACCACCTTCGACATCGAGGACATCGACGCCAAGACCCTCGTGGCCCTCGCCGCGGAAGGTCACGCGATCCATCCGGCCCCCAGCCTGCTCGCGACCATTCAGGACAAGCTGCGCCAGAAACAGCTGTTCGCCGAAGCGGGCATCCCCACGTCCGATTTCATCGATATGCCCGCACCCGACGCCGATGCCTTTGCCGAGTTCGGCTACCCCCTGGTCCAGAAGGCCCGGCTCGGTGGCTACGACGGACGCGGGGTCGCGGTGATGAAACAGGCCGAAGACTTCGGCAAGGCCCTGCCCGTCCCCGGCCTGGTGGAGCGATTCGTGGAGGCCGAAAAGGAACTGGCGGTCATGGTCGCCCGCGATCAGGACGGCAACGTGGCCACCTACCCGGTCGTGGAAATGCTGTTCCGCGCGGGTGAGAACGTGCTCGATCTGCTGCTCGCCCCGGCACGCATTGCCCCCGAGGTCGAACAGGCCGCGCGCGCCCTGGCCACGCGCACCGTCGAAGCGCTGGGCGGCGTGGGCATCTTCGGCGTCGAGTTGTTCTTGGAGGCCGACGGCACACTGCTGGTGAACGAGGTCGCTCCGCGCACCCACAATTCCGGCCACTACACCATCGAGGCCTGCGTCACCGACCAGTTCGAGCAACACCTACGCGCCATCACCGGACTGCCCCTGGGCGCCACGGACCTGATGCGCCCGGCCGCCATGGTCAACCTGCTGGGCGCCGAGGGATACGAGGGCCGCCCCGTCATCGAGGGTCTGTCCGAGGCCCTCGCCATCCCGGGGGTCTCCGTACATTTCTACGGCAAGGCGTCCACCCGTCCCCACCGCAAGATGGGGCATGTCACCATTACCGACACCGACCTGGATGCCGCCCTGAAAAAGGCCGAACACGTCCGGGACCTGATCAAGATCACCGGGGAGAACCACCCATGAGCAACGTGCGCGTGGGCATCATCATGGGCAGCGATTCCGACCTACCCGTCATGCAGGCGGCGGCGGATGTGCTGGACGAAATGGGTATCGAATACGAGATGACCATCGTCTCGGCCCATCGCACACCCCAACGGCTTTATGACTACTCCACCGAGGCCGAGGAACGCGGCCTGCGCGTGGTAATCGCCGGTGCGGGAGGCGCCGCACATCTGCCCGGCATGGTCGCCTCGTTGACCCCCCTGCCCGTCATCGGTGTACCGGTGAAGTCCTCCACCATGAGCGGCCAGGATTCGCTGTTGTCCATCGTGCAGATGCCGCCGGGCGTCCCCGTGGCCACCGTGGCCATCAACGGTGCGCGCAACGCCGGCATCCTCGCCGCCCAGATCCTCGGAACCGGAGACCATGCCGTGCGCGAGCGGGTGAGCCAGTTCAAAAAGGACCTGGAAGAAATGGTCATGGGCAAGATCGCCGCCATGGAAGCCGACGCGAAATAGTCCCGCCGCCCCTTCACCTCCCGGTCATACCCCCGCTCTAAGCTCGGCCGATTCTTAATGGAACCGGGCTCCGGCAATGACCGACACCTCTCCCTACGAACGTATCCACGACCTTTACCGGAAGTTTGGCACGGGCCACTACGGTGAGCGCGTCACCCAGATCCAACACGCCGTGCAATGTGGTCGGCTGGCCCTGGATGACGGCTATGACGATGAGGTGGTGATCGCCGCCTTCCTGCACGACATCGGTCACCTGCTGGTGGAGGAATTACCCCCGGAGCGACGGGAAGGCGCCATCCTGCGCCACCAGGAGGTCGGCGCGGATTTTCTGCGCGAGCTGGAGTTTTCGGAGCGTGTCGCCAAGCTGGTCGAGACCCACGTGGACGGCAAGCGCTACCTGACCGCCGTCCAAGAGGGCTACTGGCAGGATCTTTCAGAGGCCAGCAAGGAAAGCCTGGGCTTCCAGGGCGGGCCCATGAGTGTGACCGAGGTCAGCGTATTCGAGGCAGACCCGGACCTGGATCAGCACCTGGCCCTGCGCCGCTGGGATGACCTGGCCAAGGACCCCGAAAACGCGGATGTGGACATTGCCCCGTTCATGGACCGCATCCGTGCCCACCTGGGATGACCCCGCCGGACCTATACGGCAAGGGCGCGTCACGCACATTGCGCCGCACCAAAACAGGGAAATCCAACACTGTTCCCGGACAAACGACCTGGTCCATGCTCAGCGCCTTTCCTTCCCTGGCCCTGAGCGTCCATGAGCGACACCGACACGCCCCGATCCCTGCAAAGCCACAAGAGCCGTCTGAGCGTACGCAACGCCCGTCATGCGGACGTTGCGGCCATCGCCGATCTGTCGGCCCGCACCTATGCGGGTACCGGCATGCACGGCTACTCCGAGGGTGAGCTGACCGGCCAGATCAACAACTTCCCCGAAGGCCAGTTCGTGGCCGTGGTCGACGACGCGGTGGTGGGCTACTGCGCCACCTTCCGCATCGACGAGACCGTAGGCTTCAAGCAGCACAACTGGACGGAGATCACCGGCAACGGCTACGCCTCGCGCCACGACCCCGCCGGTGCCTGGCTGTACGGCATGGAGGTCTGCGTGGACCCGGAACTGCGCGGTTAC
>JBMYTY010000113.1:0-5902 GCA_049604855.1 Gammaproteobacteria bacterium
AAGCGTCAAGCGCATCCGGCATCGTTCGAGGCGGGGGGCCGCATTGCGCCGGATGCGGCTGCGCCTTATCCAGCCTACGTATCGCGGCACCGCCGGGGCCGGGGCGTAATTGCCCGGCCCGACCCGTAGGCTGGATAAGCGTCAAGCGCATCCGGCATGGATGGGATCGGGGACACCCGCGCACTGGATGTCATCAAAACCGGTCATCCCAATGCTTGAAGCGGCCGCGGCAGTAATCATCCAGCTCTTCGAAGGTGCGGAAATGCAGCAGGAACCCTTCTTCGGCCGGTGAGTCGTACTCGCAGTAGTCGTTGGAGTAATCGCGGCAGATCTGGGGGCGGGTGTCGTAGATGCCGCAGGCCCCGTCAGGCATGAGCTTGGCGCAGGGCTGGAACACCATCAGGTACCAGCCTTCCTTTTCCTTGTAGATCTCCACATTCTCGTGGGCCACCTGCCAGAGCAGATGGTCGAAATCCACCTTCGAGCGCGGGGTCTCGATGCGCTGGGTGATGTATTGGCAACAGCGCGTTCCGGGACAGAACGAGCACTTGTTTTCGGGCGTCAGTTCCACGCCGGCCGGTGGGCCTTGGGGCGGGGTCCCATTGCGCATGGTCATGGGCGGGGGGATGTGCTGGAGTCCATGGGACTGAAATGAACGGGGAACCCGATGATAGAGAAACTGGCCCGTCGCCTGAGCGATTTTCTGCAATCTGAACCGCTTGTCGACCAAGCGGGCCCGGACAAGGTCCATTTCGCGGCGGCCTGTCTGCTGGTGGAGGTCATGGCGGCGGATTTCGATGCCGCCGACGCCGAGCGCGAGGCCATCGTCAGCAGCCTGATACGGCGCTTCGGGCTGGAGGAATCAGCGGCGCGCGACCTGCTTTCCGAGGCCGAAACCGAGCACCGGACCAGCGTGTCGAGCTACTCCACGGTTTCGGTGATCACCGATAAGCTGGGGCGCGGTGAACGGGTGGAGGTGATTGAGGCACTGTGGGACGTGGCCTACGCCGATGGTGTGCTGGATCGTTACGAGGAGGCGACCATCCGGAAGGTCGCGGACCTGCTGTTCGTGGATCATCCGGATTTCATACGCGCCAAGTTGCGCGCGCGGGAGCGGGCCGGGCTTGGGGACGTTTGAACCCCGGCACAGGATGGCCTGCTCCGCCGCACAGGCTCCTAAAGCATGTCTTTGAGGCCTTTCAGGGCGCGTAATTTCACGGCCTTGCGTGCGGGTTTCGCGGCGATGGTGATGGCTTCCCCGGTGAATGGGTTGAGCCCCGCGCGCTCTGGCGTGGCGGGCTTTTCGATGACCTGGATCTTGATCAGCCCGGGTAGATTGAAACTGCCGGAGCCCTTTTTCAGGCTCAGATTGTCCTGAACCTGCCCATATAGGGCGTCCATCACCGCGTTGACATCAGCCCGGGTCAGGCCCGTTTCCTCCGCGATCAGGGAAATCAGCTGGGCTTTGGTCGGGGGCTTGGGGGCATCGGTGGTCATGGAGGTTCCGTGGGGCAGATGGCGACCGCGCCCGGCCCGTCCGGGGCTCGTGGCGGGGCCGGTTGGCCCGGGTTGCCTGCCCGGGTCCGGAGACCGGGTGGCGTAGCGGGCTTATTGGGCGAAGAACTGTTGTCTGTACTTGACGGTGTGGGTCGCTTCCGCCCCGACCGGCTTGACGTCGATGGTGAAGTCCAGGACCTCGCCATCGTGAATCTTAAAGGTGCCGATGTGGTAGATGGCCGGGCCCTGACGGACCTCGTTCATCTCCACCTCGCGGGCCTGGCCCGTGAGATTGACCGCGTTCACCGTGACCTTTCCGGAGACCGGTTCGCCCTGCGTGCCCATCAGCTTGCGCAGCACCGACACGTTCAGCACCGCGCGATGGCGGCTGCGCTGGATGCGGAACTGGGTGGCGACCTGGGGTGTCAGGAAGCTGCTGGGGAATGCATTGAAGTGGACGACGTAATCACCGAAATCCTGGGATTGGGCCTGGGACGCCTGCGCGAACATCAGCGCGGGCAGCAACAGCAGCACCTTGAGCCAGTGGGACGGTTTCATGGAACTCTCCTTTGGGTTGGCATGGCCCGTTGGGCGGGCCTTTTATTGTGTGAGCCCCGAGCATAAGCGCGGGATGCTGGGAAGCAATACGGGGAATGCACCCGGTTCGCCGGGTGGGGTAACCCTGTTCGGCGTGTCTTTGCCCCGCTTCGGGCAGGGAATCGGAACGGCTCTCAGCCCGGGGGCCAGCCCAACTCACGACCTCCGAGAATGTGGAAATGCAGGTGCATCACTTCCTGTCCGGCGGCTCGCCCATCGTTGCTGATCAGGCGGTAGGCATTGCCTACGCCCTGTTCCTCGGCGATGCGCGGGGCCATGCGCAGCAGGTGCCCGAGCAGGGCCTGGTCGCTCTCGTCCGCACCCGACAGGGCCTCGATGGGTTTGATGGGGATGAGCACGATATGCACGGGAGCCTGGGCATTGATGTCCTTGAAGGCCATGCAGTGTTCGTCGCGGTGGACCACGTCGGCGGGGATGGAACCGTCGATGATCTTGCTGAAGATGGTCTCGGCCATGGGATTCTCCGGTGGGGTCAGTCGGTCGGGGGCGTGGCGTCGATGGCGGCACGGACGGTATCGGTCAACTGCTCCGCCGCCACCGGGTGGGGCAGCTCCGCGTACACGCTGTGGATGGCCTTGAAGCGATCCAGGGAGGCACGGTCCTCCGGTTCGTAGAGCACGATGAGGCGAGCATGGGGATGATGCACGCGCAATTGGCCCGCCAGGGTGTCCAGATTGCCGATGCGGTCCCGGAAGTCGGGGGTGTAGATGAACTCCGCCAGGACGATATCCGGCGAGGCGCTCTTGATCAGCTTGAGGGCTTTTCGCTGATGGGTCGCCTTCATCACTTCCAGGCCCATGGCCTCATAGCGGTCCGTGAGGTCGGGGTAGCCACCTTGCTCGGTAATGGTCAGCAGCAGGGGGCTCATGGCGGGGTCAGGCCGACGCGGGACAGTGGGGTCGGGATGCGCTCGGGTGCTTCGATACTCAGGTGCTTTTCCCGGCCGGTTTCACCGGCGATGACCTGCACCCGGCCCTTGGCGACGCCGAACTGCTTGGCCAGGTAGGCGATCAGATGGGCGTTGGCCTTGCCGTCGACGGGGGGCGCGGTGATGCTGATCTTGAGTGCATGGCCATCTCCCATGGGAGCACCGATAAGGTCACGGCTGGCACGGGGCTGAACGCGCAGTCTCAGGTGCAACGTGTCCGCGTCCCAGCGATACCAGTCCGAGACGCCGCCCGGTGTCACAGGCCCAGCAGTTTCTGCAGGAAGATGATCAGGATCAGGGCCGCCATGGAGGAGAAGTCGAACCCGGATACGGGGGGGATGACCTTCTGGAGCGGGCCGAGTACGGGCTTGTTGATGCTGCGCAACACGCTGGCCAGGGGATGATAGGGGTCGGGGTTGACCCAGCTCATCAGGGCCTGGACCAGGATGGTGAAAAAGAAATAGCCGAGCACCAGCCCAAGCAGCTTGTGCAGGGTCAGCGGCACCAGGATCACAGGGTCGACGCTGTAGCCATTGATGAGAATGACCAGAAACAGGCTGATCGCCTGCAGCACGACCAACACTGCCAGGGCGGCGGTGTCGAAACGGCCGATGGGTGGGATCACGCGGCCAACCGGCACGGCCACGGGGTTGGTGAGCTTTGCCACCAGGTCGACCACGGGATTGCGGTAGCCCGCGCCCACGGCGCGCAGGATGAGCCGGGTCAGCAACACCACCATGTACAGGTAGGTGAGGGTGTCGACGAGAAAGGCGATCGGGTCGCTCAGGCTGAGGGCATTCATGGGTGGCGTGTGCTCAGGAATCAGATCCGCTCATGATGCCTGCCAGTTCCTCCGAGCGGTCCCTAGCGGCTGAGAGGGCATTCTCGAAGGTGGTGCGCAGCCCGGCGTCTTCCATCACACCCAGCGCACGCTCGGTGGTGCCCCCGGGCGAGGTGACCCGCTCGCGCAGGGTGGCGGGTGCTTCGCTGGATTCCAGCGCCATTTTTGCCGCCCCGAAGGCCGTTTGCAGGGTGAGCAGGCGTGCTGTCTCGCTGTCCAGTCCGAGTTTTTCGCCAGCCGCCTGCATGGCCTCCATGACGAGGAAGAAATAGGCCGGGCCGGAGCCGGACAGGGCCGTTACCGCGTCGATGAGGGATTCGTCATTCACCCAACGCGTGATGCCCACGGCGCGCAGGATGGACTCGGCCAGGTCGCGCTGATCCGCACTGACACGCGCGTTGGCGAACAGGGCCGTCGCCCCGCTCTGCACCAGGGCCGGGGTGTTGGGCATGGTGCGTACCACGGCGACATCGCCACCGAGCCAGTGTTCCAGGTCCGAGCCGCGCACCCCGGCGGCGATGGAGATCACCAGGGGTTTGCGGTTCTGCACGCTGGCGGCGATGCCCTCGGCCACCGTTCGGAGCATCTGCGGCTTGACCGCCATGACCAGGATGTCCGCCTTGTCAGCGGCCTCCGAGTTGTCCGCGCTGGTACTGATGCCCAGACGCGCCCCGAGATCGGCCCGCGTGTCGTCCATTGGATCGGCGGCGATGATATGGGCGGGGTCGTAGCCATCGGCGATGAGACCGCCAATCAGGCTGCGGGCCATGTTGCCACCGCCGATGAAGGCGGTGATGCGTGGGCTGCCAGGCCCGTTGGTAAGCAGTCGGTTCATGGGCGCGAAGGATAACGAAACGGACCGGTGCTTTGTCACCTGCATGCGTTAGCCCACCGATTTTGAAGCCGATGAGCCGCGCTTCCGCTCGGGAACAGCGGGGTGAATGCGCGAGCGGGTGGCTGTTGCGATCGGGTCGTGCCACCGGCCCGGTGGCTACCGGTCCCTCGCCCCGAAAATGTCGGTGCCCACCCGCACCAGGGTCGAACCCTCCAGAATCGCGGCTTCCAGGTCGCCGGACATGCCCATGGAGAGCGTATCCAGGTCGTGACCCTGAGCGCGCAGGTCCTCGCGTAGGCGGGCCAGGGCGCGCAGCGGTTTGCGTTGTTCGTCCAAGCCGTCCGCGCGGGCGGGAATGGCCATCAGGCCGCGCAGTTTCAAGCGCGGTAACCCGGCAATCCGGCCGGCGAGCGCGGCAACATCCGGCGGCGCGACACCGGATTTGCTTTGCTCCGCGCTGATGTTGACCTGGATGCAGACATTCAGTGGCGGCAGCTCGTCCGGTCGTTGGTCGTTCAGGCGGCGGGCGATCTTTTCGCGCTCGATGGTGTGCACCCAGTCAAACCGGGCGGCGATGTCGCGGGTCTTGTTGGATTGGATGGGGCCGATGAAATGCCATTCCAGGGGCAGGTCGAGTAACTCGTCCTGTTTGGCCAGGGCGTCCTGCAGGTAGTTCTCACCAAAGGCCGTCTGGCCGTGGGCATGTGCCGAGCGCACGGCGCTGGCCGGTTTGGTCTTGCTGACGGCCAACAGGCCGATCTCACCGGGCGGGCGTCCCGCGTCCCGCGCAGCGGCGGCGATCCGATCGAGAACCTGCTCGAGGTGGCGGCCGATATCGATGGCTTGGGGGTCGGTCATGATGCGGAATCGCCGGAAGACGCTGTGGGGGAAAGCGGGGAATTGCCTGCTTGCAGCCCCGTTCAACAGGTGCCCAAAATAGCAAATACCACCATGAGTGAAACGAGAGAGGCGGATGGAAATCACCCAGCTGCTGGCCTTCGCGGTCAAGAACGGGGCATCGGACCTGCACCTGTCCGCAGGCCTGCCCCCCATGATCCGGGTCGATGGTGACGTGCGCCGGGTGAATGTGCCCGCCCTCGGGGCCACGGAGGTCCATGACCTGATCTACGACATCATGGGCGACAAGCAGCGCCGTGATTACGAGGAGTTCTGGGAGACGGAT
>JBMYTY010000114.1:0-5837 GCA_049604855.1 Gammaproteobacteria bacterium
GGCCTTGTCGGTTTCCCCCATGATGTGGTGAAAACGCCCACCCCTGACGATACGCAGCCCGCGCGTGCCCAACTCGGCGCGAAAGGCCTCCAGGGCCTCATCGGTATCGGACCAGATCACCGGCTCCGTACCGGCACGCTGGTGGGCACGATCCGCGGCATCCTCGTCCAGCCCCGTGTGACGCGCCACGTCCGCCGCCGTCCAGTCTCCGAATCCCTGTACATCCAGCCCGTCGCGCTCACGCAGGGTGGTGATCACCGCGCGCAATTCCTCGTAGCCCGGCCCCATGGGGCGCACCCGGTAACCGTGCGCGCCCACCGGTCCCCAATCCGGCCCACATTGTTCCTCCGGAATGGCGACGGCGGCCCCGTTCTCCACGACCATGGGCCGACGCACCTCCCATTCCCGGTAGTAGCCGATCCCCTCGGCGAAGGTCTTGGAGGAGGCGATGTGTACGGGGATTCCCCGCGCCTCCAAGCGCTGCATGGCGGGCCACGCCTCGGCGTAGCCGTAATCGTGGTGATCGAGCAGGGTTCCGTCGAGATCGGTGAACACCAACCAACGATCGCTGCCGGGGCCCCGGCTGAAGGGCGATGATTCAGGCACGAGCTGTCACATACCCCAAACGTCTGAATGGCATCAGGCGACCGCCCTCTCCAGTGCCCTGCCCGCGGCGCGGGCGCGTTCTTCCAGCTCGGAGACGACGCTGTCCAAACCGTCCAGCTCACCTGATCCGGCGCGATCCTCCAGGGTCTTGGCCAACTGGGCGGCGGGCACGGCCGCAACGGAATGAGCCACGCCCTTGAAGGCATGGGCGCGCTGGCGCAAGGCGTCCGCGTCGCCCTGCTCGAATGCGGCCCGGATGCCGCTGAGCTTGTCGTCCAGCAGACCGGTGAAGGAGTCCACCAACATGCCGATGTCTTCACCGAAGGTCTCGGCAATGTCCGCGAAGGCGGCTTCATCAATGGCCCCCGACGCGTCCGCTTCCAGCCGGGGCTGATCATCCCGCCCGCTTTCGGCGCCTTGGCTTTCGGACGCGCCAGGGGCATCCGCGTTCTCATCGCCGCCGATCCAGTGCTGGAGGACCCGTTCCAGGTCACTGATTTTGTACGGTTTGGTCAGATAGTCGTCCATGCCGACGGCCATGCACCGCTCGCGATGTTCGGGTAGGGCATGGGCGGTGAGCGCGACCACCGGCACGTGCGCTCCACTATCTCCCTCGCGTTCGCGCAGCTGTTCGGTGGCCTGGTAACCGTCGAGCACCGGCATTTCGCAATCCATGAGCACCACGTCGAAGTGCTCCCGCGCCAGCAGATCCAGGGCTTCCTGGCCGTTTGTCGCCAGGCTCGCTTCAATGCCCAGGCGTTTGAGCAGCCCCAGGGCCACCACCTGGTTGACCTCCTGATCCTCGACCAGGAGAAGGCGGGCATGGCGCCAATCCCGGCCCCCATCCACGGGTGGACCCGATGGGGGAACGGGCTCCGAGACCAGTGTCTGAGCCCCGCCATCCGTGTCCTTTTCGGGGTTCAGCGCACGGTAGAGCTCATCCTGGCGCAGGGGCAGGTTGACCACGGTATCCGCATTGCAGCTCTGATTCAGGCGCGCCACCCGGAAACGATGATGGACCGGGGTCATGAGGATGCAATGCAGGGATGACGCGTCCTCCAGAACCAAGGACATATCGACCTTCTGGTCCTCGAGAAGATCGCTGCTGACCAGAAGATGGTCATAGCTGTCGCTGGCAACGCGGGACGCCACGGCGGAGGCGTCGTGCTCGACGTCGAGTCGGGCCCCCCAATGGGCAAAATGATCGCGCAGTATCAATTCGCGACTGGGTTCGTCGTCGAGCAGGAGCAGCTTGCGCCCACGCAGGCCGTCACGGACGTCGGACGGCTCCGCCGCCGAGCGGGTCTCCTCCAGGGGGAGCACCACGTAGAAAACGCTGCCCTGGCCCTCCTTGCTGTTGACCCCGATCTTTCCGTCCATGCGCTCCACCAGTTCGCGCGAAAGGGACAGGCCCAGCCCCGTGCCACCGAACTCGCGGGTGGTATCGGCCTCGGCCTGTACATAGGACTCGAAGATCCGATCGCGCGCCGCATCGCTGATACCGATACCCGTGTCGCGCACGCTGAAGTACACCCCACCCTCGCCGGAGGGCTCCACGGAGATCATGATCTCCCCCTTGCTGGTGAACTTGACGGCGTTGGAGATCAGGTTGGACAGAACCTGACGGATACGCGTCGGGTCTCCCAGCACCTGGCGAGGCAGGGCATAGTCCACCCGCGAGGCCATGTGGATGCCTTTCGCGAGCGCCCGGTGAGCGAACATGTCAGTCACGTCCTCCACCAGACGTCGCAGGTCGAAAGACACGCTTTCGATACTCAGTTTGCCTGCCTCGATCTTGGACAGGTCAAGGATGTCATCGAGGATGGTGAGCAGGCCGACGGCGGATTTGTGCGCGAGCTCCAACTGGGCGCGCACGTCCTGCTGCATGCCTTCCAGGTCCTTGAGCAGATCGAGAATCCCGAGCAATCCACTGATCGGGGTGCGGATCTCGTGACTCATCCGGGCGAGGAAGTTCGACTTCTCGCGCGCGGTGGTCTCCGCCTCCTCCTTGGCCGCGAGCAGGTTTCCATCCATACGCACGCGGACACTGGCGATGGAGCACAGGGCGGCGGCGGCATGGAGCACTTCTTCGTCACCGTATTCCGCGGGTCGGTCGTCCGGCAGCCAGGCCACCAACACCCCCTGAGGCGCGGCGCGCACCGGCCCGAAGGCGATCAACCAGGCGTGATTGAAGCCTTCGTCGGCCAGTGCGGGCGCGACGTCGGCGAAGCCCGGATCCTGGGCCAACACGTAGGTGTAGACATCCTTGCCGCCGTCCGGGCGCAGCGGCGGTTGCCAATGGGACAGGGCCTCCAGGGTGCTGGCGGACAGCTTCTGGGCCACCACACCCACATCGCCGTGGCAGTGCACACTGCATGCCGCGCCTTCCAGGCGATCACCGACCAGACGGGCCACGGACTCCAGCACACGGCCATGGGATTCCCCACGCGCGATCTGGGCGAGCACCGTACGCTGGTCGAGCAGCAACCCCTCGGTACGTCGCCGATCACTGATATCGGAACCGATGGCGAGGATTTCGCGCCGCCGACCGTCCGGCTCGCGCACGCCCTTGAGCGTCCACAGGAACCAGGCCCGGCTGCCATCGCGACGCCGGTTCTCCACTTCCATGCGGGCGTATTCGTCGGGGTTGCGGATGACGTCGCGCAGCAGGGTGTCGAGGTTGCGTCCATCCTGATCGTGCAGGGGCAAGATGGAGCCCACCAGGGGACGGCCGATGATCTCGTCGGTGCGGAAGCCGAAGAAGCTCTCGGCAAAGCGATTGAAGAAGGTGACCTTGCCGTCCCGGTCCACGCGCAGGATCGCGCTGTTGGCGCTCTGCACGAGGTTTTGGAAGATGTGATCGCCCGCCTGCTGACGTTCGCGCACCGTATCGCCCCGCTTCACCGCCGCGATCAGCCGACGGTTGGCACTGGCCAGGGCCCAGGCATCGGCGCGCAGGCGCAGCAGCAACCAGGTGAGCAGGGCAAAGGCCAGGGCGGACAGCAGCAGCAGGCGACTGCGCGAGGCTTCGGCGGACGCGGAGATGTACTCCGAGTGCCGCGAGACCAGGTGCGTCGCCTGGTTGGCGATACTCAGGTTCAGGGCATCGCGCACCCGTTCCCCGCTCACGCCATCACGGACCAGGGCACGGGTCAGGGCCAGCTTTTGCTCCACCCGATCGCGAAGGGCCTGTACGCGCGGCACCAGTTCGTCGATATGGGCGACCCCCTCCTCGGGCCCCACCATGGCCAGGAGGTTGTTCTCCAGGCCATTGATCAGGCTGGAAATGCCGTCCACATCCACCTCACCGGTCACGGCCGCGCGCACCAGGTGGCGATCGAGCCCCAGGTCCAGACGCACCAGGTTTTCCCCACGCACGCCCACATTCAGGGTGCGTCCCGGGTCAGGCCCGCGCCCCACCCAGGCCATGGCGGCCACCACGACGGCGAGCACGGTCCCGACGGCCAGGTTGCGCAGCGACGGCAAGGGCCCACCCTTGACGGGAGGCTCAGCGCCCGATGCGGCGGAGTCCGCGTCTTCCCGGTTCTCTTCGCCCGTGGTGCGTCGGTTCATCCGAACTGCGCCTCCGCATCCTCTTCATCCTCTTCCTCGGCCGGCGTGAGGTCGATGTCGAAGGCGAAGGTCACGCGTTGCACCTCGTCGAGCGTGGTCTGGCCGCGCAGGACCTTTTTCAGGCCGTCGTAGCCGATGTCCTGGAACCCACTCTTCTCCGCCGCGTCACGCAGGGCGACGGGGCCGCCGCCCTGGACCAGGACCTCGCGGGTGTAGTCATCCATCTCCAGCAACTCGTGCAGGGCAAGGCGGCCGCGATAGCCCTGGTAATCACAGGTGGGGCAGCCCACGGCACGGTACAGGGTCACGGGCTTTCCGTCCGGCACGAAAATACGCTCGGCCAGGGCCTCGGGCAGGGGATAGGGTTCCTTGCAGTGATCGCACAGGCGGCGCACCAGACGCTGGGACAACACCCCGATCATGGCGGGCGCCACATTGAAGGCCTCGACCCCCAGGTCGACCATGCGGGTCACCGCCTGCAGGGCGGTGTTGGCATGCAGGGTGGACAACACCAGGTGGCCGGTGAGGGCCGCCTGCACGGCGATCTCGGCGGTTTCCTGGTCGCGGATCTCACCGACCAGAAGGATGTCCGGGTCCTGGCGCAGGTAGGCACGCAGGGCATTCTTGAAATCCAGACCGATGGCATTGTTGATCTGCAACTGGCTGGCACCGTCCAGGCGGTATTCGATGGGGTCCTCGATGGTGAGGATGTTGATCTCCGGGCGGTTGATGGCCTTGAGCGCGGAGAACAGCGTCGTGGTCTTGCCCGAGCCGGTGGGCCCGACCACGAACACGATGCCACTGGGCGCATGGATGATGCGGCGCAGGGTCTGGTAGTTCTCGCGCGCCAGGGCCAGATCATCGAGCTTGGGGATGCCCTTGGACTTGGTATCACCCAGCAGGCGCAGGACGATGCGCTCGCCGTGCATGGTCGGCACCACGGAGACACGGATATCCACGCGCCGGTTGGCCAAGTCCAGGTGGCTGCGTCCGTCCTGCGGGCGCCGCCGCTCGGCCAGGTTGAGATCGGTAAGGACCTTGATGCGCGCGGCCACGGCGGGCATCACGTCCAGGCCCAGGGTGAGCCGCTCGCGCAGGATACCGTCCACCCGGAAACGCACCATCACCTTGCCCTCCTGGGGCGAGATGTGAATATCACTGGCGCTTTCCTTGACGCCCAGCAGCAGCACCGCGCGCACCAGTTCGACCACGGCCCGGTCTCCGGCAATGCGCTTCAGATCGGCGGCGTTGATCTCCCAACCCCCACCGGCCACGATCGCCGACAGGTCCACCTGCTCCGACAGTTCCTGCAGGCCGTCCACCGAGCCGTACTGGATCTCGATGGCGTCGTCGATGTCCTCCTGGAAGGCACAGACCAGGCTGAACTTCTCGCGCACCAGTTGCTCGGCGCGGTCGATGGCGATGCGGTCCATGGGGTTGGCGACCGCCGCCGTCACGCGGTCGCCGAACTTGTAGATGGGTATCAGCTTGTGCTCGTGGGCGAAGGAGCGCGGCAGACGCGCCACCAGGTCCGCCTGGAAGAGCGAGTCACGCAGTGCCATCCAGGCCAGGCCGAAGCCCGTGGACCACATCTCCCCCGCTTCCACCTCTTCGAGCAGACTGGCCTGGATCACGTAGCGGCAGATACCGCCGTCATC
>JBMYTY010000115.1:0-5832 GCA_049604855.1 Gammaproteobacteria bacterium
GGACCAGCTCATGGAGGCGGCCCTCGAGGCGGGTGCCGAGGATGTGCTCGCCAACGATGACGGTTCCTTCGACGTGTTGACCACCCCGGATGAGTTCGTCGATGTGAAAGAGGCCCTGGTCGGAGAAGGCCATGAGCCCGATGATGCGGAGGTCACCATGCGGCCGGACACCACCACGGAACTGGATGTGGAATCCGCGCAGAAGGTGATCCGCCTGATCGACAGGCTGGAGGAGTTGGACGACGTGCAGGATGTCTACCACGCGGCGGAAATTCCCCCTGAAGCGTACGAGGACTGAGTCGCGTCGACTGTTAATCGATACGACATCCTTCGCTCTCTTGACCCGGATCCTCGGCATTGATCCCGGCTCGCGCATAACGGGCTATGGCGTCATCGACGTGGAGGCGGGGCGCATGGGTTTTGTGGACTGTGGAACGGTCCGCACCGAGGGCGGGCCCCTGCCGGGACGGCTGAAGATCATTTTCGAGGGCGTGGGTGAACTCATACGCATGCACGGGCCCGCGCAACTGGCCATCGAACAGGTGTTTGTCAACATCAACGTGGATTCAGCCTTGAAACTGGGGCAGGCCCGTGGCGCCGCGATCTGCGCGGCCGTGGTGGCCGGATTGCCCGTGGCGGAATACTCGCCCAAGGAGATCAAGAAGGCCGTGGTGGGCAGCGGTGGGGCGGCCAAGGAGCAGGTCCAGCACATGGTCACCGCCTTGTTGGACCTGCCGCGAAAACCCCAGTCGGATGCCGCCGACGCGCTCGCCGTGGCGGTGTGTCATGGCAATACGGCGCATACGGCGGCCCGTATACCCGTCGCGGGTCGAAGCCGGGGAGGGCGTTGGCGATGATTGGTTTTCTGCGCGGGCGATTGGTGGACAAGCACCCGCCGACCCTGGTCATGGATGTGAACGGCGTCGGCTACGAGGTCGAGGCGCCCATGTCCACGTTCTACCAGCTGCCTTTGGATGCGGCGGAGATCCGCCTGTTCACCCATCTCGTGGTGCGTGATGACGCGCACATCCTGTTCGGCTTCTGGACCCGCGATGAGCGCGAGATGTTTCGCGCACTCATCCGAATCAACGGCGTCGGGGCCAAGATGGCGCTCGCCATTCTGTCCGGCATGAGCGCGGCGGAGTTTGCCTCCTGTGTTTCCAATGGGGACGCCACTGCTCTGACCCGGTTGCCCGGGATCGGAAAGAAAACCGCGGAGCGACTCATCGTCGAGATGCGTGACCGCTTACCTGAAGCGATCAGCGAGGCGGCGATCGGGGCGGGCCCCGCGCCAGGCGTTGCCCCCATGGATGTCGGCGATGCGGTGTCCGATGCGGTCAATGCCCTCGTCGCCCTGGGCTACAAGCCCGCTGATGCTTCGAAAATGGTGCGGGCGCTGGATACCGAGGACATGAGTGTCGAGGACATCATCAAGTCGGCCCTGAGCGCCCGGGTCAAGTGAACCCGGCGTGGTGGTTCGGGTCTGTTGCTTCAGTGCACCGCGATTGCCATTTTTCCGCCTCAATTCATCCTCGTATTGACTCCAAGCCCCCTTGTTCCTCCCGGCATTCCCGGTTTTACTGCCTTCTTCAATTCGCCCGTCGTCCAGCACCCTCCATCCCGTGATCGAATCCGAACGCCTGGTCAATGCCTCCGGTGACCGCGAGGATGACGCCATTGAGCGCGCCATCCGGCCGCGTTTGCTCGCCGACTACGTGGGCCAGCCCGCGGTCAATGAGCAGTTGGAGATCTTCATCCCCGCGGCCAAGGGTCGGGCCGAGGCCCTTGATCATGTTCTGATCTTCGGCCCCCCGGGACTGGGCAAGACCACCCTGGCGCACATCATCGCCAACGAAATGGGGGCGAATCTGCGCCAGACCTCCGGTCCGGTGTTGGAAAAGCCCGGGGACCTCGCGGCCCTGCTCACGAATCTGGAGCCCAACGATGTGCTGTTCGTGGACGAGATTCATCGCCTGAGCCCGGTGGTGGAAGAGGTCCTGTATCCCGCCATGGAGGATTTTCAGATCGACATCATGATTGGCGATGGGCCTGCTGCCCGCTCGATCAAGCTTGATCTGAATCCTTTCACCCTGGTGGGTGCGACAACCCGCGCGGGATCGCTGACATCACCCCTGAGGGACCGTTTCGGCATCGTCCAGCGCTTGGAGTTCTATGGCGCGGACGACCTCACGTCCATTGTGCGCCGCTCGGCTGCAATTCTCGGGGTGGAGACCGATGAGGATGGGGCGCGCGAGGTGGCTCGGCGTTCGCGCGGTACCCCCCGTATCGCCAACCGTCTTTTGCGGCGTGTGCGCGACTACGCCCAGGTGCGCAGCGGCGGCCTGATTACGCGGGACGTCGCGGACAGCGCCCTCGCTATGCTGAAGGTGGATTCCCAGGGCTTCGACGGTATGGATCGTCGGCTGATGGAGGCGGTGATCCACAAGTTCGGAGGGGGGCCGGTAGGCCTGGACAACCTCGCGGCGGCCATTGGTGAGGAACGCCAGACTATCGAGGATGTGATCGAGCCGTACCTGATCATGCAGGGGTTCATGATGCGCACGCCCCGGGGGCGTGTGGTTACCGCCCATGCCTATCGCCACTTCGGCTTCGAGCCGCCGACATCGCGGGACGAAGGCATACCGGACCTGTTCTCCGAGGGTGGAAGCGGAGTGCAGGAGTCGTGACGGGGACGCCGTTCCATTGGCCGGTACGTGTCTACTACGAGGACACGGATGCTGGTGGCGTTGTTTTTTACGCGAACTACCTCAAGTTCATGGAGCGTGCCCGTACCGAGTGGCTGCGGTCTCTGGGCTATGGCCAACAACAACTGATCGATGAGGGGCGCTACCTGTTTGCCGTGCGTCGCGCGGAGGTCGATTACCGGCGACCGGCCCGGTTGGACGACGAGCTGCTGGTTGTGACGCGCATCGCGGTGCGCAAACGCGCAAGCCTTACATTTGACCAGCGCGTGGAGCGTGCGGGTGAGTTGCTTGCCCAGGGTCGGGTGCAGGTGGCCTGTCTGGACCCCGGGAGCTTTCGGCCGTGTCCGCTGCCTACGGAAATGGACGGCCAGATCGAAAAACTCATGAGTGGTGCGTCGTGATGTTGCGGCGAACCCGTACAATCCGGCACCGTTCGGCCCACTAGGACCTCTCCGATGGAAGCAGACCTCTCCATTTTGCAGCTCATACTGGACGCCAGCCTGGTGGTTCAGATCGTCATGGGCCTGTTGGTTCTCGCGTCATTGGGTTCCTGGGCCATCATTTTCAAGAAACGGGCGCTGCTGAGCGGCGCGCGACGGGCCGCCGAGAACTTCGAGAAACGCTTCTGGTCCGGTACAGACCTGGTCGCCATGTACACCCAGATCAGCGAGCGTCGGCGCACCCCCGGGGGCATGGAAAGCCTGTTCGAGGCGGGCTTCAAGGAGTTCGCGCGTCTTCGTAAGCAGACGATCTCCGATCCCATGGCCATCGTCGAGGGTTCCCAGCGGGCCATGCGGGTGGCTATGGCGCGCGAAGAGGAGCAACTCGATACCCATCTGTCGTTTCTGGCCATTGTCGGTTCCGTTAGTCCTTACGTCGGACTGTTCGGCACGGTCTGGGGAATCATGAATTCCTTCCGTGCCCTGGGGAATGTGCAAAACGCCACCCTTTCCCTGGTCGCGCCCGGGATATCCGAGGCACTGGTTGCTACCGCCATGGGACTGTTCGCCGCGATTCCGGCCGTTATCGCCTACAACCGCTACACCCACGAGATGGAGCGCCTGTTGAGTCGCTACGAGACCTTCGCTGACGAATTTTCATCCATTCTCCAGCGCCAGGCCCACGTGGCCGCGCCCGGGGGAAGCGGCGGCTCGGTGACCGCCACCGGCGGTACTTCCGCCGGCGTTGGCGCGGGCGGTGGTTTGGGGAACGCCTGAGCCGGAACGATGATGCGCAGAGCACGTACCCGCCGTCGCCTCATGGCCGAGATCAACGTCGTCCCCTATATCGACGTCATGCTCGTGTTGCTGGTGATCTTCATGGTCACCGCGCCCATGTTCAATCAGGGCGTCGAGGTGGAATTGCCCCAGGCGACGGCCAATCCCATCGCGCGCAGCGAAGGTGAGCCGCTTATTCTCACTGTTGATGAACAGGGGCTCTACTACCTCAATGTTGGTGAAAAACCGGACCAAGCGGTGGACGCACAGACCCTGAGTATCCGGGTTCAGGCGGTGCTGAGCTATCGCAAGGACACACCGGTGCTCGTGAGGGGGGCGGAGACGGTGAGCTACGGTCAGGTGGTCACCGCCATGGCGCTTCTGCAGAACGCAGGTGCGCCCAAGGTCGGCCTTATGACGCGGGAGCCGGAAGGCACTGACCGCTGATGCTGAACGCGCGCGTCATTCTCTACTCCATCCTGGTGCATATCGCGGTGCTGGGCGTGATGGTGTTCAGCTTCGAACTCAGCCCTGATCCCCTTGCCCGCCAAGCGCCCAAGCACAAGGTCATTCAGGCGGTGAGCGTGAACGAGGCCGATGTGGAGGCCGAGATCGCGCGCTTGAAGGAGGCGGAGAGCCGTCGTGAAAAGGAACTCCAGGACAAAGTACGCAAACTCGAGCGCGAGGCCCGCAAGGCGGAGGAGAAGCGCAAGCGGGAAGAGAAACGCGTAGCGGATGCGCGCAAGAAACAGCAAACCGAGGCCAAGAAGCGGGCCGCGGAAGCGGAGCGCCTGAAAAAACTGCAACAGGAGCGCAAGGCGGAGGTGCGTCGACTCGCGGCCCTCAAGGCCCAACAGGAGGCCGCGGCCAAGGCGAAGGCGGAGCAGGAGGCACAGGCGCGGGCGGAAGCGGAGCGTGCGGCGCGCGCACGCAAGGAGGCCGCCGAGGCGGAAGTGAAGCGCGCCGAGGAACAAAAGCGTCTTGCCGAGGTCGAGGCAAAGAAGAAAGCCGCGGCCGACGCGGAGCGAAGGCGTCAGCAGGCTGAGCAAAGACGCAAGGCCGCTGAGGCCGCCTTGCAGGCCGAGCTGGATGCCGAGCGCCAACGTCTGATCGGCCAGAAAAATCGCCAGCTGGAACGCCTGATGGAGGAGTACCGGGTGATGATCCAGGCCAAGGTGGAACAGAACTGGATCAAGCAGTCCGCTTTCAAAGACGAATGGGAATGCACCTTGCGTGTGACCCAGCTGCCGACGGGCGATGTGACCGATGTCCAGGCGGTACGTTGTGACGGCACTGGCGCGTTCCAGAGTTCCGTGGTCAAGGCGGTCCATCACGCTTCACCCTTGCCCAAACCGCCCCGCGCCGACCTCTACGAGCGGGTTCTCGAGTTCAACTTCAAGACCGTGCAATGAGCAAACCTTCGCTGATCGGATTCATCTCCTTGTGGCTGTTGATGGCCATGACGCCCGTGCGCGCCGTCATGACCATAGACATCACCCAGGGGGTCGAGGGCGCTTTGCCCATTGCCGTAGTGCCCTTTGGCTGGAAGGGGCAAGCCGCGACATCAGCACCCGAGCCCGTTGGGCGCATCATCGCCGCGGATCTCTACCGCAGTGGTCTGTTCGCCCCCATCGGGGAGGGTAATCTGGTCAGTCGCCCGACCCGCGGTGAGGACGTGAATTTCCAGGATTGGCGTGTTCTGGGTGTCGATAACCTTATCGTCGGGCAGGTCCTGGAGAACGGTCCTGGCAATTTCGAAGTTCGTTTCCAGCTTTTCGACGTGCTCAAAGGGCAGCAGCTTGCCGGCTACAGCTTCCCGGCGAAGGCGGGTGAGTTGCGGGCGGTCGCCCACCACATCGCGGATCTGGTGTACGAGAAACTCACCGGCGTTCGTGGCGCATTCAGTACGC
>JBMYTY010000116.1:0-5815 GCA_049604855.1 Gammaproteobacteria bacterium
CGTGCCAAGGCGCCGTGTCACGATTCGTTCAGAGCTTCCCTAAGGCAAGAGCCGATAGTGGTAGATGGTAGGAACCCCATTATTCGCGGCCGCGTCGTTTTGATCGCAATCGCCCGGGTTACGGACACCCGTAGCGCGGTCACCGATGCACACATCCACCTGGAGTTGTCGCGCGCGCCCTTCGTAGCCCTGCACCATGGGGATGGTCCTGCCCAGCGGGAAGGTGGGCGCGTTATGACTGATGGTAATGCGGAACTCACCATCATCGGCTCCGGCCACCGGGAGCAGGACCACGTTCGCCGTGGGATTGAACCGGTAGTCCGCGACGCCACCTTCGACCTCATAGCGCATGAAATCAGCTTCATTGTTGGTGAGATCGGTGAATTCCTGCTGAAGATTGGTGAGCTTCTGGGCGGTAGTGTCGGTATTGATCGTATTCAATGCCATCTGGCTCAGCGCGTAATCCACTGCACCGGACATGGCCCAATAGCCTTGTACATCGACGAGAAAATCGTCCACGGCGCGCGTCTCGCCCTCCGCGAAATCGCTCACCAACACCGAGACCACGAACATGATCAACATGAGCACCGCGAGTACGGCGATCATGATTGAGCCTCGCTGACCGCCATACCCGGGGTGGGAATGAGGACGGCGCTTCATGGCATGCAATCCACGTTATGGCTGAACAGGAAACCGTAGGTCGCCGTGATTTGCTCAGCGGTGTAGTCGAAGTCCTGGCGGGCGACCATGCGCGGATCGAGAACGGTGATGTCAACCTCCTGGGTCACCCCCAAGGCCGCCCCGTTATCGCAATGGCGGGTGACTTGATACGAACGATCATTGGCCGGTACGCCGGTGGCTTGATCATCAAAGGCCGGATCCACTGAGTGGTACCCTTCGATAATCGCCTCTCCCGCCAACAGGCAATCGGGATGAGGGTCGGCACCGTCCACGCAGTCAATCGTTTGGTTCAACTCCGTGGTCCGCAAGGTCAGACCGTTGTGGGTCAACACCAATCGCTGATTCGCCCGGGTAATCGTCGCACCGGTGGGTTCGATTGTCGCGCCGACAATCCCGGCTGCGCCACGAAGCCCGACAACCGCCTCATCCGTCACGATGGTGTAGGGATCGTCGGTCTCGATCAAAGTGTCCGCATCTCGGTCAAAGACCCCGCCGTTGGCGATCAGGTCGAATGCGGCCCGTGCCTCCTGGTTCGCTCGCACACGCTGAATCATGATTTCAGAGTAGATCGCCGTTTGCGCGAGAAACTGGTAGAGCACGCCGAAAAGAAAGGCGCTAAGGGTGATCGCCACCAATAACTCGATGAGGGTGAAACCCTTTTGTCCGGTCATGCGTCTCATTGACGCTGTCCCACAATGGTCCGTAGGGCGATGGTTTCCACGCCCCCCATGGAATCTTCGGCCGGATCAACACCGTCGACGAATCGGTAGGGATAGCTGACGCGCACCTCGATGAGATGGCAACTATCACCCAGGCACCCGCCCATATCGTGGGTTCCTATGCTGGCACTGTCCGCGATGATCTCGAATTCAAAACGGGCGGTAACGTTGTTGGCCTGATCAAGCCACAAGACATTCAACTCAGTGGTCGGGCTGAAAACGGCGTCGGTGTCCAGGAACAAAATCTGACGCTCGTCCCAGGTCAGGGGCGTCTTGGTCGGCGTGGACAATGCGTTGACCGTGACAACCAGGTCCTGTGGTGGAGAGCCAGTGAATACCGGTGCCCCTCGGTAGATCCAGCGAGCCCCGGCGTCGTCCTGAAAAGTTCCTTCCGAGAGCGAGAAAAAATCCGTGTGGCGTCCAAGCGAGGCCAAGCGCTCCATCTCATTGTTGGCCAGAAAGATGGCCCGTTGGCGGAGATTCAGGCGGTAAAAATGATCGTCCACCGTCACCCAGGTCGCACTCAATCCAAGCACCAACATGGAGATCAGTGCCATCGCGACAACGACCTCTATTAGGCTGAACCCCCTGAGAGCACGCACTGCTTGAGTTCCCTTATTCACGGAATCATTCCGTGAGTGGCTCCGTGGTACTGATACCGGCCGTCCAAAGGTAGCCATTGAAAAGGGAATCGCCGGGGGCCGGATAACGCAGGACCGCTCTATTTCCCGCACCCGCGAATGCCGCGGCACCGTCGTCGTCCACCCATCCGGACGAATCACCCTTGTCGTCGTCCAGAACGCAGTTGAATCCCGTGGTGCCATGGGTTGCGTTGGCCGTGTGCGCGCTATGGCGGAGAATGGCCCAGACTTCGAAATCCGCGTCCGGATAATCCGCACTGCCATTGGCCATGACGAAACTTCCGGCATCGGTTTCCACGACGAAACAGAAATCAACGGCATCGGCCAGATCAACACCGAGATCACTCTGGATGTCATCTTCGTCCACGTAGTCGTTCCCGCCCGCGTCCGTGTAGGTTCCGCTGCGGTTGAAACGCGCACGCAGGGCGGTTGCGATCCGCTCCAGGTAGGGCTTGGCCTGGGTCACACGGGACTCGATCATCATGTTCCGGATTCCGCCGAAACTGATGCCCGCGAGAATTCCGATGATGGCCATCACCACCATCAACTCAATCAACGTGAAACCGCGCTCGCGCCGCCTTCTGTTGAGAGATGAATGCATTACAAAGTCCTCCCGCCGCTCACGATGACACCGGAACGACCAGGCTTTTCAGCCGGAACAACTCATCCATTCGACGGGCAACCGCCTCCGCATCATCCTCTTTGGAGAACGGCCCAACGCGCACCCTCTGGTAACGCTTCCCTCTCACTTCAACGGCTTCGGTAACCACCGGCAGATCCGCCTCCTTCAGGCGCAAACGGATGCGCTCCACATTCGCCGGTTTGCCGAACAGGCCCAATTGGACCATGAAACGCGGTATGGCGGCCGGTGCGCTGCTTGCGACGACTTCGGAGCGTTTCCCCGCCCATAGCTTTTCCATGTACTCGGTGGTCAACTGCTGAGCCTGGAGTTCCTCCTCCCGGGACATCTCTTCCTGCAGACTGCGCACCGCACGCTGGGCACGGTCCTCGAATTGCGCGGCCGCGAGGCTGAACCACATGTAGGCCAGCACACGGTTGGACCGGATGCCCTGCCCGTCGCGGTACATGACCCCCAGGTTGTTCTGCGCCATGGCGTTGCCCTGGGCCGCTGATTTTCTGTACCACGCCAGCGCCTCAGCGTAGTTGCGCGGTGCGCCGCGCCCTTGGTGATACATCAGCCCCAGTCGGAACTGGGCGTCGGAGTTTCCTTCACCCGCAAGCTCACGGAAGGCCCCATAGGCATCGGCAAACCGGCCACTCCGATACGCCGACATGGCGGTATCGAAATCGGCTGCCACGGCGCTTTGCGTAAGCCCCATGAACACGGCCAGGACGATGTACATTCCACGCATCACGAACGCTGTCCTCGGTTGTCGCGCGCCGCCCTCTTCACCAGGGCCATCACGTCACGCACATAGTTCTGGGTTTCTTTGTACGGGGGAATCCCGCGATATCGAATGACTGCATTCTCCCCCGCATTGTAGGCGGCCAGGACATGGCTGATGTTTCCAGAGAACTGATCCATCAGCCAAGCCAGGTGGCGAACGCCCGCGCTGATGTTCTGCTCGGGATCGAAAGGGTTATCGATCCCCCATCGGTGGACCGTTCCAGGCATCAACTGCATCAAGCCCATTGCCCCCGCCCGGGAAACCGCGCGCGGATCGAAGTTGGATTCCACCGCCACAACGGCCTTGACCAGATCAGGCTGCAGGCCCGAGCGGTCGGCATATTCGTGAATCAGTGCATCGTAGGGCGTGATGGGCAGGGCGTAGGCCCCGCGTTGCTCGATCAGTAGATCCAATCGCCGTAACAATGAATCGACCTCGTCGGCGCTGTAGGCACAGGCCATGCAGCGCGGCGAATCCGGATCGGAAGCACCCAGCGGACGGGAGTCAACATCGTGCCCCCGCGGGTCCGCCATCGCGGCGGAAGGGAATACCAGAGCCACCCAGAGGAGGCAGAGAGCACCCCGCGAAATCACTTGTTGCCTCGGAACTTGAGCACGTACTTGTTGATGACGCCATCGACGGGCCTGTCACTGACCAGGTAGACCCGATCAGACCGGATTTCCGTAATCCGTTTGCCCAACAAGGTATCGCCCACGCGAAAGTCCCTGTTGTCGATCGTCGCCTGCGGCCCCGCGGCCGTCTGACCGATGCCCGTGAGCTTGTGAATCCAGGTCAGCTCGATCTCCGCGCGGACCTCTCGTCTCGATTTGTCATAGGCGAAACGCTGGAACGGGTTGCGCACCTTCTTACGCACATCCTCGCGCAATGCATCCAAACGGGCCCCGGACAAGGGCTCGGCGTCGTTGCGCGGGGTGATCGAGAAGGAAATCAGGTGCTCCGGCCGCTCCGGATCCGGGTTGTAGGGATGTACCTCAAGGTTGTGCACCACGGTATTGAGTGATTCAAGGTCAGAGGTGAAGCGCAGGAACGTCCAGTAGTCGGTAACGATATCGATCTTGAACTTGAAACGGCTCTCCGTGGTGGGAACCAGACGCCGGATGATGACGTTGTGCGCGTTGGCGATGGCATTGATGCGGCGAAGGAAATCGGGCATCTGGCGCACGCCCCGGGCAACGTCCTCTTTCACATCCTTCGCGTCCTTTACCGCTTTCGCCACCTGTTTCTTCAGCGCGTCTGATTCTTTTCGCGCTTCGCTGTTGACGATGGAAATATCCAAGAAGCCAATCTTCGCGGGTTGGTAAAGATTCACGTAGCCGAAGGCAAACAGTCCGATCAGCAGGTAGAGGGTTGAGATCAGGAGATCGCGGTTGTGGCGGATGAATTGATCCATGATTACTGCCCCCCCGCGTTCGGGCCAAGCGCCGCTTTCGACGTCGCTTCATTTCGCGCCTTTATCTTGGCCTGCGTGTCTTTGAGCACACCTCCGGAACCTTCTTTCCCATTGGAGGATTCGGCATGTTTCAGGCGTTTTTCGTCGTCATACCAGGCAGCCAGGGTGAAGCGGATGATTTCATCGCCATTATCTTCCCCGATCTCCGCGCCCTCGAAGGAAACCTCCCGGAAATCACTCATGAATCGATCATCGTCCGCCTCGAGACGCTGGATGAAGTTCGCGAGCTCGAACACGTGACCGTCGGTACTGGGCAGGGCCGCGCCTTCGATGATCAGTTTCTGGCGTACCACCTGTCCATCGCCGATCTGGCCCTGGACCTCCGACAGGTAGACGTCGGTCAACCAGAGATGATTGTTCATGTTTTGACCAATCGATAGGAACTTCTCGGTCCACAACACCTTATCCACATCTACATTGGTAACCTGGGGCTGAACCCCTTCCTTGGTCAGTTGCTGGCGTTGTTTCTGGAGCTCACTGACCTGGCTCTGGTAGCCGCCAGCGGCCAGACGATATTTTTTCTCCACCGCAGCGTACTGATTCCACCCCCACCAGATCACCAAGGCGACCAATGCGAAGAAGGCGAGGAACCAGACCTTCTCGTTCGGAGGCGGCCCGCCGGGCCCGGGAGGAAGCGCGACTTTTGGTTCGGAGGAACGCTTGAACAGTTGCGCGAACGGGTTACCGCCCGACTTCGCATCGGCCCTTCGTCGGGCCCTTCTGCCCTTGCCGCGGTTCGGCTTTCCATCGGCTCGGCGTTTATTTGGGGCCCCGGTGAGTTTCTGGGGTTCGCGGGGCGCGTCAGCACTCTTTACGAACCGGTCATTGGCGTAGACATACTGGGTCTTACCCACTGAGATCGGAACCCGCTCAAGACCACTGAGCAGATTGATC
>JBMYTY010000117.1:0-5814 GCA_049604855.1 Gammaproteobacteria bacterium
AGGGGGCCGTGACCGCTTTGAATAGCCCATAATGCGCGGCTCCCTAACCGACGACGAGGTTCCACCCCGCATGGGCCGCAGACGCCGCAAAAAACTTCCTCTCGAGCCGTTTCCCGCCCATATCGACTCGCTGGCCCACGACGGTCGCGGGGTTGCGCGGATTGATGGAAAAACAACCTTCATCCGTGGCGCTCTTCCCGGCGAGGACGTCGAGTTCATCTACACCTCGAAGCGGAAGAATCGTGACGAGGGGCGGTGTGTCTCCGTGCACACGCCGTCGCCGGAGCGCGTGGAGCCCGGCTGTCCGCATTTCGGCCTGTGTGGAGGGTGTTCTCTGCAGCACCAGGATCCGGTCAAGCAGATCGAGGCCAAGTTCCAGGTGCTCAAGGACAATCTCGAGCGTATCGGCAAGCTTGAGCCCGAGTCCTACCTGGCCCCGTTGACCGGACCTCATTGGGGTTACCGGCACAAGGCACGTCTTGGCGCGCGTTTCGTCCACAAGAAGGAAAAACTGTTGGTGGGATTCCGCGAGGCGGGTACCTCCAAGGTTGCGGACCTGGAATCCTGCGCCGTGCTCCATCCCGCCATCGGGGAGCGTCTGATCGCATTGCGCGAGGTTCTGGCGGGTCTGCGGATTCACGAGCGCATCCCTCAGATCGAGGTGGCCGTGGGTGATGACCATGGCGCCCTGATTGTGCGCAACCTGGAGCCTTTACCCGAGGCCGATCGCCTTGCTCTGGTGACCTTCGGGCGTGAGACGGCGCTGGATATCTACCTGCAACCGGGGGGGCCGGACACGGTTGAAGCACTGACTGAAACAAGGCCGCTTAGCTATCGCCTTCCGGAGTGGAATGTGGAGGTGTTCTTCCGCCCCGACGACTTCACGCAGGTCAATTCGGAACTGAACCGGTCCATGGTGGCGCGCGCCCTCGAGCTGCTCGACCCCCAGCCCGGGGACAGGGTCCTGGATCTGTTCTGTGGATTGGGTAACTTCACCTTGCCGTTGGCGCGAAAAGCGGGCTGGGTCACCGGCGTGGAGGGGGATGCGGGCCTGGTGGAGAGGGCCCGAGAGAACGCGCGCCGCAATGACATCGGGAACGTTGACTATCACGTCGCGAATCTGATGGAGGATCAAGAGGGAGCGCCTTGGTTGCAACAGCACTACGACAGGATCCTGCTCGATCCTCCTCGCTCGGGCGCGGTGGAAATGATTCCCCACGTGGCCGGGCTGGGGGTGGGGCGCATCGTTTACGTCTCCTGTCATCCCGGTTCCCTGGCCCGCGATGCTGGCCTCCTGGTACACGATCACGGCTACCGTCTGCTGAGAGCGGGCGTGATGGATATGTTTCCGCACACGGCACATGTGGAATCCATCGCGCTGTTTGAACGTGCTTAGGCCATCACTGATCCGGTTACGGCAAGACGTCATGACAGAAGTGAGCCACCCGGGTCGCTCGGGGCGCAGGTCGATGCGATGAGCGAACCCGCAAGGTTCCTGAGATGGCCAGTGCGCTCCTGGTAATACGGTTCAACCCGCCACGGCGCGGCGATCAGGACATCGAGACACGGTCGGCCGGACGAGCAGGCAGAAAAAAACCGGTGCCCAGGGGGCACCGGTTTTTTCTTTGCGTCGGCGCGCCACGGTGTTCCGTGGCAGGCCGGAAAGGGCGCTCAGTTGAAAGCGGCCCCGGGCTTGGTGCCGACCTTCTTGAGGATAAGGGCGAGGGGGCAGAAGCCGGTGATCGCGGACTGGAGGAGGTTGGCGCCGATGAAGACGGTGAACCAATGCCAGTTGCTGTGGTGATACATGCCCAGCAGGACGGTGGCGATGATCATGACGCCGGCGAAAGCCAGCACGATGCGGTCGATGCTCATTATTCGAAGCTCCAGATATTCTTGGTGGTGTGTCGCGGGTGCCGTGATGGCTCTGGCGATAGGGAACGGTGGGAATATTAGTAATCGCGCATATAAAGTCAAGTTTACTGGGTATCAGCGCGTACCGGGGGGAGTGGGGTGATGTCCGGGACGGCCTCCCCGACAGGGTCGGCCGTCAGCTCCGCGATGAATGACGCCAAGGCTCCACGGTACGTCGTCACGCTTTCATGCACAGCCGTGTTGTGACCGCCCGTGAGTGTCACGAATCGGGCGCGATCACCCGCGGCCCGCGCCAGGGCCTGGCCGTGCTCGAACGGAACGATCTCATCATCGGGACTGTGAAAGATCAGCACCGGGACATCTGAGTCGCGCAGCCGTTCAATGCTGGGATAACGATGGCGTGACAGGGTTCTGACGGGCAGCCATGGGTAGATCGACGCACCAAGCTCCACCAGGCTTGTGAAGCTGTTTTCGATGATCAGCCCCTTGACCGGACGGTGGGCGGCGACGTACGTGGCGATGGCGCCCCCCAGTGATCGACCGAGCACGAAGATCCGGTGCTCGGGAATTCCGCGCTCGCGCGTCAGATAGTCAAAGGCCCCAAGCCCATCAGCGTACAGCCCTTGCTCGTTGGGCGTGCCGGGGCTCAATCCGTAGCCGCGATAGTCGTAGAGAAACACCCGAAACCCCATTTCCCGGTACAGGGCGACCGAGTCCAGACGGTGCGAGATATTGCCGCCATTTCCATGGTTGAAAAGCAGCACCGGGGCGGTGGACTGCTCGGCTCCGAAGAACCAGCCATGCAAGCCGGTGTGGCCATCGTCGGCCTCGAAGCGCGCCTCCGTGAAGTCCATCCCTGACTCCTTCGGGGTCCAGGCGAGACCCTTGACCGGGAAATAGATCAGTCGTCCCTGGAAAAAATAGATGCCAAGCCCCGTGAGCGCGTAGAGGATTGCTATCGTGGCGATGCCGTAGAGGAGGACCTTCATCGATGCGTGAGGTTTACAGGGCCGCGAACATCACCGAGGCGCATATCGTCGCGGGGATGTTGCGGGCGCGTGAGATCGAGGCTCATGTGGCCGGGCACTATCTGCAGGGTGGAGTGGGGGAATTGGCACCGACGGACCTCGCCCGGGTCCTGGTCGCGGATGATCGTTACGAGGCGGCTCGTGCCCATGTGCGGGACTATGCCAGTGACGCCGGAGCGTTGGTGCGGGAACAGGCGTCCCCCATCCGCTCGGGGTGGGCAATCGGGCTCAATGGTCCCTGGGTTTCGGTGGCGATTGTGTTCTTTGTCATCGGCGTCTTCGCTTTGCTGACCGCGCTGTGATCGGCGTTCCTGGGGAAGCTCTGAATGATTCACATCTGCGCTGGGTCTGCTTCTTGTTGTGCGTGTAGTTCAACGAGACGAAGGTCTGCTGCTTCATGACGTTCCCGGACTGATGTGGGGTTGCGCGGCGAATTATCGCCCGGTTCGGGGATTCATTCAGAGCTTCCCTTGCGTATCAGCGTAGTCGAGGCGGGTAGGGGGGAAGCCCGCAGCGATCACGGCAGCTTCGATCCTGCTCCTCGCGACAGGACAGCGCGCATTCAAAGGCCTCACCTGAGTCAGGTGCACCGCGTTTCGCGCAGTCGGCGTCGCATCTGGCGGACTCGCGGCGGCATTCCAGAAAGCAGACATCGCCTCGCGCCAAGCCACTCGGCTTCAAAGGGGCGCTGGTGGGTCGTGGATCATTAGCGCGCAAATTCCCATCACCCCGCGCGGCGGCCCGGGCGTCGGGCTGCTGGAGCATGAACAAGGCCAGCGGAATGGCCAGGGCTGAAGTCAAACGGTGAAGACGCATGGGCGGGAAAGCATGGTTTCGGGGTAGGCCATTGGCGCAGGACTGAAGGGGCAGCTTACTGCTTGTATGCAGTACCATCAGGCTCTTAATGCACACGGGGGTCCGCTTTTGGCTACAGAGATTGAGCGCAAGTTCCTTACTATCGCGGATGACTGGCGGCACAAGGCACACAAGGTCGCCCGGATGCGCCAAGGTTATCTGTCCAACTCCGCCAACGCCTCCGTCCGCGTGCGCATCAGCGGCGACACGGCGCACCTGAACATCAAGAGCATGACCCTGGGCGTACAGCGTCATGAGTTCGAGTATTCCATTCCCCTCGATGACGCCCAGACCTTGTTGGATGAAATGGCGGACGGCCCGCTGGTCGAGAAGGACCGCTACTACGTGCGCCACGGCGAACATCTCTGGGAGGTCGATGAGTTCTTCGGGGACAATGCCGGCCTCGTGGTCGCGGAGGTGGAGTTGTCCGCCCCCGATGAACAACCGTTGTTGCCTGACTGGGTGGGTGAGGACGTGTCCCACGAGGAGCGCTATTACAACGTCATGTTGGCCAAGCATCCCTACAAGGACTGGTGAGGTGCCGCGCGCACACCGTCGCTTTGCCTGGGTGCTTTTCTGGGTCGCCGTTTTTCTCCAGGGCTGCGCTCAGGATCCTGGGACATCGGTGGTGTTCGCGGTCAGTACCGCTCCGAGTCAGCTTGACCCCCGTTTCGCCACGGACGCGACATCCGCACGGGTGAATCGACTGCTCTATGGCCGTTTGGTGGATTTCGACGCGCGTTCCGAGCCCCGGCCAGCTCTGGCGGATTGGGAGCGCATCAGCCCCGTCCACTATCGCTTCCGCCTGTCTTCGGACGAGCGGCGTTTTCACGATGGCGGCGAGTTGACCAGCGCCGACGTAGCGGCCACCTACCGATACATCCTGGATCCGGCCAATGGATCGCCCCATCGCGCAATTTTTAACGGCGTGGCGCGTATTGAAACCCCGGATCCCGACACGGTGGAGTTTCATCTGCGGGCGCCTGATCCCCTGTTTCCCGGTTACCTGGTTATCGGGATCGTTCCTCAACGCTACGCGGACCCGAATCGCTCTCTGGGGGATTCGCCTGTTGGATCGGGCCCGTTTGCCTTTGTCCAACGTGACGGTGATCAGCGTGTTTCTCTTCGCCGCGTGGTGGATGGCCTGTTGGTCGAGTTTGTCCGCGTGAAGGACCCGACGGTCAGGGTACTGAAGCTGATCCGTGGCGAGGCGGACATCGTCCAGAACAACCTGCCCCCGGAACTGGTGGCCTACCTGTCGCGCGAGGGATCGAGCCGCATCGATACCGCGCCCGGGATCAATTTCAGCTATCTGGGTTTCAATCTGACCGACCCCGTGACAGGGCGAAGGGAGGTGCGGGAGGCGATTGCCCATGCCATAGATCGCGAAGCCATCATCGAACACCTGTGGGGCGGCACCGCTCGCCCCGCGGAGGCGCTGCTTGTACCGGAAAACTGGGCGGGACATCGGGGCCTCTCAGCGATCAGCTACGACCCTGATCGTGCGCGGTCCTTGCTGGCGGCCTTGGGCCATGGCCCGGACAACCCCCTGAGACTCAGCTACAAGACCTCCACGGATCCCTTGCGAATCCGCATCGCCACGGCGTTTCAGCAGCAACTGTCCGAGGTGGGTATCGAGCTGGATATCCGTTCCTACGATTGGGGGACATTTTTCGGCGACATCAAGGCCGGGCGCTTTCAACTGTACTCACTGACCTGGGTGGGAATCCGTAGCCCGGATATCTTCGAGTACGTGTTCCACAGCACCATGGTACCGCCGACCGGGGCCAACAGGGGGCGCTACCTGAGCGACGCGGCCGACAGGCTCATAGGCCAGGCACAGGCCGCCCTGGAGAGAGAGGAGCAGGCCGCTTTGTATCGGGAGCTTCAGGCGCTCCTGCATCGCGACCTTCCTTATATTCCGCTTTGGTACGAGGATAACTTCGTTGCTCAGGGGCGGCGCGTGTCGGGCTACATGCTGGCCCCCGATGGCAATTTCGACGGCCTTGCGCACGTGCGCCTGGAGGATGGCTCGTGAGCCTGGAGATCATGATCA
>JBMYTY010000118.1:0-5796 GCA_049604855.1 Gammaproteobacteria bacterium
CCGAGAAGGCAGCGGACGTGATCATGAAGGACCGTTAGCGGTCTGATCTGAATCGGGGAAGGGTCAACATCCGGCCCTTCCCCAGCTCGCACGGAAGGCAGGACAAGGCATACCGATAACAATATATGGCGCCCAGGGACACTCCCACGGGGCAGGAGGCTTCAAGCCCATGAGTGGCGGCAACAATTCAGTGGCCGGGCAGGCCAATAAAAAGACGGGGAGCGATGAAGCCGACCCCATCGACGCTCCCGAGGTCATCAGGCAAGAGAGGGTCTACATCAGCGAGCGGTTCGCCAAGTGTTTCAAGACTGCTTATCCCGAGTACCTGCGGGATTGCTACACACCCTACGTGAAGTCCCGCTACAGCGAGTATGTCGGGAGAGACGATCGCTATGGTGACGATGACGAAATCAAGGACGGAGAGTATCCGGCACGGGATGTCCCGAGCTACGGATTGGCCATCTCCGGTGGCGGGATTCGCTCCGCATCGCTGGCCATCGGCGTGGTCCAGGCCCTGAACGACAGCCGCGGTATTAAGAGAGGCCACCCCACCATCTTCGAGAAATGCAGCTATCTCTCCACCGCGTCTGGTGGGGGCTACACCGGTTCGGCGATCACCTGGTTCAAGGGCAAGCACGGTATTTTCCCCTTCGGAAACGCCGTCGAATTCAAGGGAAATGAGTTCGTCGAAGACAGCCCGAACTCAATCCTCAGCTACATCCGCCAACACGGGCGATATCTTTCGCCCCCCAGTCTGGGCCTTGCGGCACTGCTGGGCTCCGTCGTGGCGAGCATCCTGCACTCCGCCACTGCCTATGTGCTGATCTTCGCCTCGGCGGCGGCACTGCTCATGCTGCTGACCGAATTCGCCGTGGTCGATGCACTCGGCAATCTGATCGGGCTCGGTCCGGAACGCTTTGGCGCGCTGGTGAATCCGCTTCTGGGCAGCGGCGAGGCCTCCGGGCTCCCCCCTCGGCACCTACGCTTTTCCCTGTTTTTCGTGCTGCTCACCTTGGCTCTCGTCGGCCTGTTTCTCCTGACAACCGGCCTGTACGCCCTCTTGAGTTTTATCCGCGCATCATTCGCGCAAGCCCATTGCCTGCGTGTTCAGGTGCAGAGCCTTCTCGGCTGGATCATGCGCATCCAGGCTGTTTTTCTCGTCCTCGCCGTCTTGCCCCTGTTCGCCTACCTCGCGATGGGCGGCGATCTTGACGTGAATGACACGGGCTTCCTCGGTGCCGCTTCGACCTCAAGCGTGCTGGGCATCGCTCTGTCCATCTGGAAATTCCGTCAACACTCCACCGAAGGCGATGCCAAGGGGGGCATCCTGGACAAGATCAGCGGTGCCGTCGTCGTCCTTGCCCTGATCGTGTCCCTGCTCGGTTTGGGATTCGCCCTCGGGGAATTTGCCTACACCCATACCGCCGGCCCGATGATCGGTATTGGCACCCTTCTGGCCATCACCCTGCTGTTCGCGGGCGTGGTCAATATCAACCAGATTTCGCCCCACAAGATGTATCGCGACCGCCTCATGGAGACCTTCCTGAAGGACCCCAAGGTCGCGCCTGATGCTCCACTGACCGAGCGCGCCCGGGCGGCGAACGAATTCACCCTGAGCGAGGTCGCCAAGGCACAACACTGGTCGCCGTATCACCTCGTGAACACCAATGTGATTCTCACCGATGCCAAAAACCCCAAATATCACGGGCGTTGCGGAGACAGTTTCATACTCTCGCCACTGTTCTGCGGCAGTCAGGCGACCCGCTACCGCGACACCCGGGTCTTCGCCAACGGCAGCATGACCCTGGCCACGGCCATGGCCATATCGGGCGCGGCGCTCAACCCCCACTCCGGAACCCTGGGTCAGGGCAAGACCACGAACCCGTTCGTCTCCTTCCTGCTCACCTTCTTCGGGCTGCGCCTGGGGTACTGGGCCATCAACCCCGGTATTCAGTGCCAGGGGCTCCAGAAGTATTCCCGGGCCAACTACCTCCTGCCAGGGCTGCTGGACCTGTTCGGCTCCGGACACAGGGAAAATGGCAGCTTCGTGGAATTGAGCGACGGCGGCCATTTCGACAATACCGGCATTTACGAGCTCATCCGCCGCCGCGTGGCGGTGATCGTATTCTCCGATGGCTCGGCCGACCCGGACATGAATTTCGACGACTTCGGCAGCATGGTGGAGCGTATCCGTGTGGACTTCGGGGTGCTCATCCGATTCCCCGATGAGGAATACAACCTGTGCAATCTTCTCCCCGGATCGGCTCAGGTGGCGGGCAGCGAACTGGACCCGGCGGATACGGAGAGCACGCCCGATGAACCGCGCGCATATGCCGTGGGCAGCGAGTGCCAGAAAAAGATTCCGCGCGCGTGCCGGGGCTATGCCGTCGGTGACATCGTCTACCCGGCGGTCGGTGATCAGCCCCGCTTCGTGGGCAAGATCGTCTACATCAAATCAACCCTGATCCCCGACCTCCCCACGGACATCTACGCCTACAAAGCGGCGAACCCCGACTTTCCCCATCAGACCACGGCGGACCAGTTTTTCGACGAGCGTCAGTTCGACTCCTACCGCGAGTTGGGCTATCGGCTGACCAAGGGCTTTCTGCGCGATGAAAAGATTCAAGAGCAATTGCCCTGAGTACCTCCGTCATCGGCCCCTACGCCGCTGACGCCCGCCTTTGTCTCACGCCAGAGTCCCATACCCCATATCACGGATGCCGATGATGAATATCCTCCGATCCCTCGCCTCCTTGCTTGTGAAACTGGCCTGCATGCTGATGGTACTGACGCCCGCCACGGTACTGGCTTCGGACCATGCGGACCCGGTGGACCCTTTGATGTTCCGGCCCCAGGAACCCGGCATCACCGGCCTGTTCATGTTTCCCTCGGGCGAGCGCATGGAGCTTGTGCTCACGGTCCGACGCGGCCTGACGAAGTCCGGCCCCTACGACCTGTCGCCGTACACCTACACCATCAATTTCGACCTGCACAGCGAGGTCACGCGCGACAACCCTCAGGACGTCGCCCGCTACGGCGGCACCGTCAGCAAACCCGGAAAAATCGCGTCGGACGCCAGCATCACCCTCACCCTCAAGGACGACGCGAGCCTGAACGATTCAAAGGTGCTTGGCCTGCGTAATGCCGCTGACGTCAAAGTCACCGCCGGTGTCTACGATGACCCGTTCATCTTCCCCAATTTCTTCGGTACCAACGTCATCGCCATGGTGGTGAGCATTCCCATGGATGCCTTCCCACCCAATCAGGACACCTGGCTCGTCTGGGCCACATCCAACGAAGAGGGCACCCAGCTCGATCACGTCGGCCGCGCCCAGCGCACCATGCTGCCGCGATTTGACAGCTTGAACACCCTGCATCCCTCGGAGCACGTCGCCGCGCTCAAGGAGCGGCACGAATCCCCCGGCGTCGTGGACGACCTGGCCCGTTTCATCCTCAGCCCGCTGTTCGCCCTGCGGCAGTACGACTTCGCGCCGGACGTGATGATCTACACGAACAAGGCCCCCGCGGGTTATCCCAATGGTCGTCGGCTCAGCGACGATGTCGCCGACCTGGGATGTCGTTACGGCGACTGCCTCCTGTACGAGCTGTCCTTTTCAAACGACAAGAGCTGGCCGCGCAAGAGCGACAACGACAAGACATTCGAAACGTCCTTCCCCTGGCTTGCCGGCCCCTGGCCCGACCGCGCGCCCAACCCCGACCCCGAGCTGACTCCGCGCACCAAGGCCATACTTATAATCGGCGTGCTGCTGGTGTTGGGCTTCATCGCCCTGCCCTGGATCCTTCTGTTCAAGCGAAGAGACTAGCGCCGTCAACCCGGCTGGGTCATCGTCTCAGGACGTACCCATTGATCAAACTCTTCCGCCGTGATGCCGCCCTCGCCCAGGGCGGCGTCCCTGAGTGTCGATCCCTCCTCGTGTGCCCGTTTCGCGATGGCGGCGGCGCGGTCATAACCCATATGTGGTGCCAATGCCGTGACCAGCATGAGCGACCTATCGAGCCAATGCGCGATATGTTCCCGGTCCGGCTCCAAGCCCACAATGCAATGGCGGCGGAAGCGGTCCATGGCATCCCCTAGCAAGCCGATGGACTGCAACAGGTTCTGAATGATCACCGGTTTGAAGACATTAAGTTGCAGGTGTCCCTGGCACCCCGCCACGGTGATCGTGGTGTGATTACCCATAACCTGGGCGCAGACCATGGTCAGCGCCTCTACCTGGGTGGGGTTGACCTTCCCCGGCATCATTGATGACCCGGGCTCGTTCGCTGGCAGACGCAACTCACCCAGACCGCAGCGGGGGCCCGAACCGAGCAGGCGGATATCGTTGGCGATCTTGTTCAGGCTGACCGCCAGGGTGTTGAGCGCCCCCGACAATTCCACCATGGCGTCGTGCGCCGAGAGGGCCTCGAATCGGTTTTCCGCGCACACGAAGGGCAGCCCCGTCTCCCTGGTCACCTCTTCCACGAAGGCCTCCGCGAACCCGGCACCGGCGTTCAACCCAGTGCCCACGGCGGTTCCTCCCTGAGCCAGGGGATACAGCCGTGGCAGACATGCGCGAATCCGCTCCCCTCCCAGGACCAACTGCCGAGCGTAGGCCGAGAACTCCTGTCCCAAAGTCAGGGGTGTGGCGTCCTGCATGTGCGTCCGACCCGTCTTGATGATCGACCGCCAGGCATCGGCATGGCCCGCGAACACTTCAGCCAAGGCATCGAGGGCGGGAAGCAGAAGCCCCAGTGTCTTATCCACGGCCGCGAGATGCATAGCCGTGGGGAAGCTGTCATTGGAAGACTGTCCCAGATTTACATGATCGTTGGGATGCACCGGGTCCTTGCTCCCGGGTTCTCCCCCCAGGATCTGGATCGCCCGGTTGGCGATCACCTCGTTCACGTTCATGTTCGTTTGGGTGCCCGACCCGGTCTGCCAGACGCGTAGCGGAAAATGATCGTCCAGGGCCCCTTCCTCAACCTCCCGGGCCGCCATACCGATCGCCTCCGCGATACGCGGTGCCAGTCGGCCCTGCCTGGCGTTGACCCGGGCGGCACACGCCTTGACGAGAGCGAGGGCGGCAATAACTTCCCTGGGCATGCGCTCGACACCGATGTCGAAGTATTCGAGAGATCGCTGTGTTTGGCCCCCCCAAAGCCGATCCGCTGGGACCTGAATCGGACCGAAACTATCCGACTCCTCGCGCCATCCGGGTCTTTGTTTTGGCTCGCTCATGGGTCACATCCAGGTCAACCGCCCATGTCCTTGTGGAGCAGGGCATCAAATTCATCTACCCACTCCACCCAATCGGCATCCTGTGCGCGTGATTCGATGATGAACTGGCGCTGCCCCTCGGACCAGAAATCCGCATCCTCCAGGGAGGTCGTGGGCGGCAGTTGATGGGTTTCCATGAAGGCTTCCATCGCCCGCTCATCCGTGTCCAAGCCCAGTTGCGCAAACACGCTGACCAAATCGTGATTCAAGGTTTCCATGACAACCTCCTTCCACGCGAAATGTGTATTCACCCTAGGCGTACTCCGGCGTGGGAAACACACGGCCATGACGCAGCAATGGCCCACGGCCAGGACGAACGCACTCAAGTATTGAGAAATACTCGCGTTTCATAGGCTGACACCCCTATTCGACCTATGGCTGGACCGATAGCTTTCCCGGATCGCGAAATTTTCCGGTCCTCCGCAATGAAAGACGCATCGTCCCGTATCCAGGTCATCGACCGGGCAGCGGCCCTTTTGGACGCTATTGCCCGCTATCCCGACCCCGTGAGCCTCAAG
>JBMYTY010000119.1:0-5750 GCA_049604855.1 Gammaproteobacteria bacterium
CGCCGAGTCCCTGAACCAGCTACAGATGGCCATCGATGGCGGCGTGGGCTACCCCTGCATCGTCAAGCCCGTCATGTCGTCCTCGGGCAAGGGTCAGTCCACCATCCGCCAACCCGAGGACGTGCAGAAGGCCTGGGACTAC
Source organism: Gammaproteobacteria bacterium (assembly GCA_049604855.1). Lineage (GTDB taxonomy): Bacteria > Pseudomonadota > Gammaproteobacteria > JACKNK01 > JACKNK01 > JBMYTL01. The sequence goes on from JBMYTY010000119.1 coordinate 143, forward strand.
GCCATGGAGGGCGGGCGCGTGAACAGTGGCCGGGTCATCGTGGAGGAGATGATCGACTTCGACTACGAGATCACCCTGCTCACGGTGCGCGCCATCGACCCGGGCAGCGGCGCGGTGGATACCTATTTCTGTGATCCCATCGGACACATCCAGGAACAGGGTGACTACGTGGAATCCTGGCAGCCCCAGCCCATGAGCGAGACGGCACTCAAGACCTCCCGCGACATCGCGCAAAAGGTCACCTCCAGTCTCGGTGGGCGCGGCCTGTTCGGAGTGGAACTGTTCGTCAAGGGAGAGCGCGTCTGGTTCAGCGAGGTCAGCCCACGCCCGCACGACACCGGCATGGTCACCATGACCAGCCAGTGGCAGAACGAATTCGAACTCCACGCCCGCGCCATCCTCGGTCTGCCCGTGGACACGCGCCGCCGAGCCCCCGGGGCCAGCGCGGTGATCTACGGCGGCATGGAGGAAGCAGGTATCGCCTTCGAAGGTCTGGAGCAGGCGCTCGCCGTCCCCCAGACCGAGCTGCGTCTGTTCGGCAAACCGCTATCGTTCACCCGCCGCCGCATGGGCGTCGCCCTGGCCTACGGCGCGGACAGCAGCGACGCCCGTGCCCGCGCCAAGAAAGCGGCGGCCGCCGTCAAACCGATCGTGGGCTGATCCCGGCCACGCTCCACGGGCGCCGATGAACAACGATTTCTTCCCCCGCCTTCCCCCGATCCGACACCTGTCCGGCCTGGTCGATGACAGCTATTACCGACCCGCCCCGGAAGATTGGCTGGTGGTGGTTTCGGACATCGTGAACTCCACCAATGCCGTGGAATCGGGCCGCTACAAGGATGTGAACATGGTGGGGGCCTGCGTGATCACGGCCACCTTGAACGTGACCGATTCCCGAAACACGCCGTTCGCGTTTGGCGGCGACGGGGCCACACTGCTGATCCCAGCGGAGGCTCACCGGGTGGTCGCGGATGAGTTGGCACGAACCCGCGACCTGGCAATGCGGACCTTCGGCCTGGTCCTGCGCGTGGGGATCGTCCCCATCAGCGATCTACGCGCCCATGGCACCGATGTGCGGGTGGCCCGATACGAAGTCAGCGAAGGGAATTTCCTAGCCATGTTCAGCGGTGGCGGCGTCGACCTGGCCGAGCGTTGGATAAAGCAGGACGAGACAGGGGCCGCCTACCGCATCGCCGACGACAGGGTGTCCGGGCCACCGGACCTGAACGGACTGTCCTGCCGCTGGAATCCGATCAAACCACGCCGTGATCGCGTGGTCTGCCTTCTGGCCAGCGCGGCGCGACGCGATGATGCCGGAGCGCGAGCGGTGATGTCCGACCTGATGGGGAGACTGCGCGCCGCCCTGGGCGAGGACATCGACGAGGCCAACCCCATTCACCCCGAAACCCTCAGATTCCGCTGGCCCCCCGTCGGACTGCTTACCGAGGCGCAACTCACCCGGGGACGTAAGTCACTCACACGACGGGTGACCGAACTGCTCGCGGAGACCCTGGTGCAATGGTTCGCGGAACGTTTCTCCCTGCGCGCGGGGGCATATGACGCGGCCACCCATCGCGCCGAGATGAGCCGAAACAACGATTTCTGCCGGGTCAACGACGAACTTCTCATGGTGCTGGACTGCACCCTGGATCAGGCGCAACGGATACGCGCCACACTAGAGGACGCGTCCGCCGAGGGCCTGATCCACTTCGGAATGTCACTGGTGGACCAGGCTCTGATGACCTGCCTGGTGTTCGATCTCAGCGCCAAGCGGCACCTGCATTTCATAGATGGCAATGGCGGTGGCTTCTGGGAGGCCGCGCGGGCCTACAAGGCACAGCGGAACGCGCGCGAATCCGATGAATGAACGTGGCTGCGTGGGTGATGGCCGGCGCCAGCGCCTCGGCAAGCCACCCAGCAAGCCACCCGATCCCGGGGACTGAACCACGCCCCCCGTCAGGCCCGCGTAAGGACCATGGGAACCTTGAGTTCCTCCTCGGACACCCCGCCATGAACGCCGGTCATATGGAATGGGCCCTCGCCCAGGACGCTGTCCTTGAGGGTGTGCGCGCCCCGGGCGATGAGGGCGTAGTCGCCGATGCGTTCGCGCAAGGCGGGGTGCGGATCACCCAGGCCGAACCAGCCCTGTTCGACAAGCGCCTCGCTGGGGACCGCGATCATGGCGTCGGCGAATTCGTGGCCCACCCGGTCCTGGAAACGTGTTTCAAAGCCCGGCCGCAGGTAACACCATGCCGTCCGGGGCTCTCCGCACAGTGGCACGGCCAGACACTCGGCGATCCCGGGGTGCTGGTCCAGATGGATCTGAAGATCCGGCCGGGTATCGATGAATCCGTGGTCGGCGGTGACCACGACGGTTGCGCCGGAGCCCTGGATGCGTGTCATGAAATCGGCGAAGGCCCGGTCCATGCGTTCGAAATGACGCGCTACCTCCTCGCTGTGAACACCGTGCTCATGGGCAAGCGCATCGTAGCCCGGCCAGTAGGCATGGACGTAACGGCGCCCACCGACCCGCACCACCTCGGCGGCTCGTTCGAAAAAGTTCTCCACCTGCTCACCATAGGGATGGACCCGCGCGCCCCGGGTATGCAGGCGGGTATAGGTACTGCCCGCCAGATAAGCCGGCATGACGGCGTCGCAAGGCAGGGGCAGGGACCCGAAGACCGTCGGTTGGGGAAACAGGCTGGAAAGGTCCAGCTTGCCCGTATGCAGGGGAATCCAGCCCACACGGGTGGTCAAGGGCAGGGTGGCGGCCACCGTGCCCAGTTCGCGGTACCAGGTGAACCAGCCGGTCTGGGCATGCTGCTGAGGCCCAACACCCGTGAAAAGGCTGGTAACGGCCGTGGCCGTGGTGGGCGGGAAGACGGTGTCCATGGCACCGCGCAAACCCTCACGCAAGGCACCCGTGCAGCGGTTCAGATAGTGAAAACCCAGACCATCCAGAACCACGAGCACCACGGGGCCATCGGTGCTGAAAACCTCCGGCCCGATGTCGCGATGAGCCGGATAGGGAAAACCGGGCTGATCCCAACCCAGGCCCTGGAACAGCGACACCAGCAGGTTGATGCTGGAGCCCCCGCCATAATCGGGGCGCAGGTGCTCGATGGCTTGCAGGGCGCTCATGACACGACCGCCCTCAGACCCGTGCCCGACGCACCCGGTGGGCTTCCAGCGTCACGGGATCGGCGCTCAGGCGACCTGGCGGCGGGGCATCCCGCGCAGGATCTCGTCCCAGAGGGCGATCCTCGCCTCCACCACGGCGCGCGCGGTTTCACCGGCCTCGGCCCACTTTTCCGCGTCATCACCACAGGTGCGGGCCAGAAGGCGGTGGGAAATAGGACCATGGCGCTCTCCGTCGGCCTCGATATGGCGGTCGAGATACCAGAGGAAGCGTCCCCAGCGCTCCGGTGCTTCATCAGCCAATTGACGAACGAGTTGGGTGAACATATCGGGGATGATGTCCTCCCGACCGTAGGTGAACGCGGCGACCACCCGATGCAGATCACCACTGGCGATGATGTCGAACGTCAGTTGGATGAAATCGCGCGTACCGGCGGGCAGCTCCGAAGCGGCAATGGCATCGTTCACCGGCGCTCCCTCCCGCAGGCGTTCGATCAGTGCCTCCACCGGTCCACTGTCGGCCCCCGCGTCGGCCATGCCACGCACGTAGAGCTCGTAGTGTGAGAGGTAACTGCCATCAGCCATCTCGTCCGACTCCTCTTCCAGGACGATCTCGTTCACCAGCCGCCGACCTTCCGGGTCTCCCCGCGGCAGCCAGGGCACCGTGGTGCAACTCATGGACCGACGCAGCGCCGTGAGCAGTGACTGGAAATCCCAGACGCAGAACACATGGGCGCGCATGAAATGCCGCAAGGCGGCCTCGGTGTCGATGGACCGGTAGAGCGGGTGACGGATCAGCCGGTCGATGCTGTCCCGGATATCAATGGTGTGCTGGGTCATGAGCGGATTCCTTGATCGAAGGCGCACCATAGGCACCACCCGGACGAAGGAAAACCGGCATGAATGGGGGATGCCCATATCAGATATATTTATATAGGCATATACAAAACACCCACAAGGAGATATAAAACCCACTTGTGCGGCGCACAAACCTCGCTACACACCGTTTCGAGACCGACGACCATGACCCAAACCGAGCTCAAATCCCTGTCCCCCAAGTCCGCCCTCCAACTCATGGAAGACGACCCCCGCGCCGTGCTCATCGATATCCGGTCCAGCATGGAATTCCTGTTCGTGGGCCATCCCAAGGGAGCGGTACACGTGGCCTGGATTGACGAGCCCGACTGGGACATCAACCCACACTTCACGGCCGAGGTACGCAAGGTCATGTTGGGCGGTACGGTCTGCTCCTCGGACGACGGTTGCGCGCCCATCATCCTGATCTGCCGGTCCGGAAAACGCTCGAAAGAAGCCGGTGAGCTGTTACTGCGCGATGGGCTGACGCAGATCTTCCACGTCGACGAGGGCTTCGAGGGAGAACTGGACGACAATCACCAACGCTCCACCGTGGGCGGTTGGCGTTTCCACGGCCTGCCCTGGGAGCAGTGCTGACGGGCTGGGGCCCAGGAAGCTCTGAACCGAGCGGCTTCAGTGGTCGCCGGGTGCCGCCTCCCCCTGTCGGGCAAGCACCGACCGCAACGGTTTGAGATCCCAGAAATCCGTTTCGCGCAGATCGGACGATGAGCCGCTCAGTGTTCCCGAATCCGTGTAGAACAGGAAATCCCGGCTGACCGCGCCCTCGGCCCCGCCATCGTCCGCGAAGGCGCCCGCACGCACCAAACCCTCGATGTATGGCGTAATCCCGGCGGCTTCCTCATCACTGACCCGGGGCAACAAGCCCAGACGCTGGCGCTCCGCCTCCAACCACGCGGGATCGGCGTTCATCCGTCGCCACACCCCGAGGAAGGCCGCCACCAGGGTTTCAATCTCCGCCCGGCGCGCATCGATCACCTCCTGGTAGGCAAACAGCGCCTCGTCCGTGGCCGTGACATCGCCCAGGGGCAGCGCCTTGATCCGCCCCTGCGTCGCGCTCACCACCAGCTGCATGCGCTCGGCATCCAGCACGGTGGCTTTGATCCTTCCCTCCAGCATCGCCCGTGCACGGGTTCCCGAGCCCGGCAGATAATGCAGCCTGGCGTATTCGATGCCGTTGCGCTTGGCCAGAATATTGACCAGGGCCTCGGTCCCCGAACCCGGCCCATGGGCGTACATGTCCGCGCCATCAAGCTCCTTCCAGCCACTGTAATAGCGCGTGTCCACCACGGGATAGAACGTCAGTTTGCTGAGCTGAAAGAACATGCGCAGCGGAATCCCGCTTTGCTGGACCAATTGGTAGGGCGTGCCCATACCCACATCCGCCAGTCCCCCACGCAAGGCCTGTACCACGATATTTTCCGAGTTGAGGTAGGAGACCTCGATCTCGAGCCCCTGCTCGCGGGCGTGTTCGATCCCGACCAGCACGGGCAGCATGCCCTTGCCCGGGAGATCGTTGAGGGCAATACGCAAGGCGGGTTTTGCGTGCGCTTGAACGCCGAACAGGAGCACGACACAGGCGATGAGAATCCACGCC
>JBMYTY010000120.1:0-5741 GCA_049604855.1 Gammaproteobacteria bacterium
CAGATACTCGGCATGACTTGCCTTGCCGAGGGTGCGCGCCACAGTGATCAGTTCACGCAGGGACTGTTCATCCCGTGCGCCTTTTACAGCGCGGGTTACAATCCGGGTTGCGCCGGATGGGTCGTTGAGCACGGACCCGCGGTATTGGGCGAGGGCGGTAAGTTGACCGGTCTTGTGAAAGCGATCGACGATGCGATCGCACAGTTGATCGGCGAAATCACGGAACCCGTCCGGAACGCTTTCGCCATCCCCGGTCAGGGCGTTCAGCAGGGCCATGTGCGCTTCAAAATCCTCGACGCGCTCCAGGGCATGGGTGAATGCGGATAGCGCGTCTTCGGGCGCGTTGAGGCGGAAGGCGAGGTCATGACCCACGCGGATCAGGGGAGGCGCATCCATCAGTTCGGGAATGATCTCCCGATAGGTCTCCAAAGCGCCGTTCAGATCGTTCTGCACCAGGTATCGGCCCCGGGCCAGGTGAACCCGATCGGCCAGGTCGATGGCGAACTCCTCCGCCAACTCCATCAGCTCATGCACATGCTCGGCCGTATCGTCCAGGTCGCGGTACGCCTGGGCCAGTTCCACGAACTCCTCGGTGGTCTGGCAGTCGGCCTCGGCATCACCCAGTACGGCCAGGGCCGCCTCAGGGTCGTGCAATTGCTCGCGCAGAACCTTCGAATAGGCGATTACGGAGTGCATGTCGTTGCACAGTCTGCTGGATCGCTCGAAGACCATGCGGGCCAGCTCGGCCGCGGGGTGCGCCACGAGGCTTCTTCCCAGGGCACAGAAATCGTTGAAACCCGCCAGAGCCTGGAGATCGTCCGTAATCACGGATTGGCATAGAGCGCGATCGCCGAGTTCGTCATGGATGAAGACGAGAATGGGCGTCAGTTCGACGGCCCTGGACACACACTTCGCCGCGCTACGCACGTGAAAGGCTATGGCCTCGTGAATCACCTGCCCCTGGTCCGTTCGCGCGGCGAGGGCGCGCGCGATCACCATGTGTTCATCGCTGCTCTCAGCCGCGGCCTGGGCACGTTCGAAGTACTCCGCCGCTTCGGGTATGCGGCCGCTGAGCAGGGCCTGGTCCGATACCGCCATGAGTTCGGAGGGGCCGTTGGCCAGGGAGGCCGCCTGATCCAATAAGCGATGTTGGAGCAGGCGGTCGTTACCCAGTTCGTCGTCTTCCGTGACCTGACTGAGCAGATCCAGGAAATCAGTGGCTGACGTACAGCATTGCTCCAGCAAGGGGAGCTCCGTCTCGAGGCTCATGGGCAGTCCCTGGCATTACCGGGGGGCGATCGAGACCATGGCTCTAGGCCCGTTTTCCGCGGCGCGCCCCCAACCGAACGTCGCTCAACGAATGATCTTCCGCGCCACGCAGGCACATGCATGGTTCTCTTGCCCCTGATGATGGTTCGCCCCAGGGTATGGGGCCATGAGGTCTATTCGCCTCTCGGTTCACGGCGGTTTTCGGGTTGGAGGCCAACCTTGAACAGCTGTTGCTTCCAATACCACGTGATTTTTTACGTTTTTTCAATAGGTTCCGCGTTACCGAATGAAGTTTGAGCACCCCCTGCTGCACGCCCGGCTGATCCGGCGTTACAAGCGCTTTCTTGCCGATGTGGAAATGGACGATGGCAGCACGATGACGGTTCATACACCCAATACCGGCTCCATGCTCGGCTGCCAGGACCCGGGTGCCGAAGTCTGGTTGCTGGATTCGGGCAATCCAAAGCGGAAATACCGCTTTGGCTGGGAGTTGGTGCGAGTCGCCGGTGGCGCACGGGTGGGGGTAAACACCGGGCGGGCCAATCACCTCGTGGATGAGGCGTTGCGGGCTGGGCGACTACCTGCCCTTGGCCCGTTTTCCGGCCTACGGCGAGAGGTCCGTTACGGCCAGGAGAGAAGCCGGATCGATATCCTCCTGGAGCGCGCGAACGGCGGACTCTGCTACGTGGAGGTGAAAAACGTCACGGCGGCGGTCAGTGATGGGGTGGCTCTTTTCCCCGACGCGGTCAGCGCAAGGGGCACCAAGCACCTGCGCGAACTCATGTATATGGTGGGGCAGGGGCACGATGCCGCCGTGGTGTTCTGCGTCCAGCGGGAGGACGTGGACGAGGTGCGACCGGCAGACGAGATCGACCCCGAATACGGTGAGACCCTGAGGCGCGCGGTGGCCGCGGGCGTCAAGGCCTTGGCCCTGGGCGCGCGTATGGATGATGAAGGTCTGGAGCTGGTGCGCGAGCTCCCCGTGGTGATGCCGCCTCTGTAGCGAGGCTATCCGGCCGGGGTGGTCTTGGCGCAGAAGCCGTTTTCGACGGCGATCACGGCGGCCTCGACCCTGGAATGCACACCGAGCTTGCGCAGTATGGCCTTCACGTGGAGCTTCACCGTTCCGTCCGAGATTCCGAGGTTGCGGGCAATGACCTTGTTGCTTTGCCCCTCGGCCAGCAGGCAGAGGATCTCCGCCTCGCGGGGGGTGAGTTCGGAGAACAGACTGGGCCCGCTGGGGGCGGGGGCATCACCGTGGGTGACCACTTTGGCGAGAACGCCTGTCAGCTCCGGAGCAATGACCGTCTTACCCGAGAGAATGTCCTTGAGTGCGGCGACCAGGGCATCGGGTTCCATATCCTTGAGCAGGTAGCCTTGAGCGCCGTTGCGCAGGCACTCCACCAGGTCCCGTTCTTCGTTACTCGTTGTCAGCATGACGATAGGCATTTCCAGGCCTTCGTTGCGCATGATGGTGAGCACTTCCTGGCCCGTGGGCTTGGGCATGCGCAGGTCCAACAAAACCACGTCCGGCTCCATGCGCTTGGCGGCGGCCACGCCCTCGTTGCCATCACCGTAGGCTCCCACTACCTCGATATCCCATCGGCCCAGAAGCTCCTTCAGGCCGGTACGGAACAGGGCGTGGTCGTCGATGATCAAGATGCGCATGGGGTAAGGACTTCGCTACGGCGGTGCGGATGAATTATTGGTTTTTTTAAACGACTCGTGCGTTATACACGACGTGGTGGATCAATTTCCGGCCAACAGGCTGGCCTGGCGGTCTCCGCGCGGAAAGTCCAACACCACCCGTGTTCCTTCGCCGGGCTCACTCTCTATGCGGAGGGTGCCGCCGACCCGGCGGGCACGTTGTTCCATGATGGACAAGCCGATGTGTTCTCCCTCTGAGCCTTCCACCGGCCGCATTTCGAACCCCACGCCGTCGTCCTCAACCAGAACGTGATAGTTCTGGGCGTCCGGGTCGCAGCGCAGCAGGACGCGTACGTTATGAGCCTTGCTGTGCTTGCGAATATTGGCCAGGGATTCCTGAATGACACGGACCACCTGCATTTCCGCTTCGGCACTGAGGTCCACTCCCTCGCAGGATTTCTGCAGGAAGGTCTGGATCCCGGTCTGGCTCTGAAAGCGGTCCACGATCTTGTCCAGTGCGTGAAGCAAACCGCGTCGGTCCAGAGGTGCCCTGAAATGGGCGATCAGCTCGCGCAGTTCGCCGTAGGCTTCGTCAAGGGTGGCCTTGAGGGTGTTGATCTGTTTGTTGTAACCGGTTCGATCGCCCCGTCCCACGGCCTCATCCAACAGGCGTGCCTGGAAGCGCATGGAAGCGAGGGTTTGGGCCAGGGAATCGTGCAGCTCGTGGGCAATCTGGCCGCGTTCTTCCATCAGACTCAGGCGCGTGGACTCCCGATCCAGATGATTTTTCTGGATGGCCATGCCCAGGTGCTGTCCCAGGGAACGCAACATCTCGTCGCGCCCCTCGGAGCGTGACTTCAGCACGCTGCGCGACCCGAACAGGTTGTACACACCAAGAGTCCTGCCGCGGTACTGCAGGGGGATGGCCAGCATCTCCATGTCGTCGTCTTCATCCTTGACCTCCTCCGGAGCGGCATCAGCGCCGTCCTGCTCCTTTTCGTCGAAGCCGATGGTGGCCACCAGACGCATGCGGCCGCCCTCGGTCAACAGGCGTACGGTGCCCGCATCGGCGTGCACGACCTCCATCAGGGTGTGCAGAAAGCAGGTCAGCAGATCGTCCAGGTCGTTCGCCATATTGACGCCGGCGGCCACGTCGTAGAGCAGCTGGAGTTGGCGGGTGTTCTCTTCCAGCCGCTCGGTCTGCTTGTTGACCTGGTTTTCCATGTCGTAGGACAGGAGCATGAACTCCTCGCCCAGACGGTTGATATCCCTGGCCAACTCGGCGCAGTCGCCTACCTCGGGTACGGGGACCCTGGCACTGAGGTCCCCCCGATGCATCCGCATGGCCCACTGGCGGATCTGGCGCAGGTGGCGCACGAGCCCGGTATCGACCCTGTGGAGCAGAAGCCCCGTCATCACGGCGGTAAAGATCAGCACAGCGAGGTTCAGACCCGCGAGCAGGGCCAGCTGTCCGGGGAGCAGAAGGAGAGTCGTGGTCAGTGCGGCGCTGGCGAGCAAGCCGAATCCGATACCCAGGGAGGGCATCAACAGGCGGTTACGTACGAGACACCCGACCTGTCGCCCCACAGGGGATGGAGCGGTTTCCGCGGCAGGAGCGTTCACGTCGGCGGGTGGACTGCGGTCAGGTGCGGGGTTCAATAGTATTTTTTGCGTTTGCCGCGAATGTTTCGACCGATCACCACCCCGCGCACCTGAAAGGGGCCAATGATCCGCATTTCGGCAAACTCACCGTTCAGGGCCCTCAGGTATTTGCTGCCATCGTCGTGCACGCTGTATTGCCTGAACCAGGTATCGCCCGCGTAGTCCGCAACGATATATTGGCCGTCTTCCGCGAACAGCGCGGGTTCGACCACGATGACGCATCCGGCGGGAAACTCCGGGTCCATGCTCTCATCGGTCACCTGCAGGGCGTAGGGCTCGAGTTGCGCGCAACCGCCGCCGTCTCCAAATGTGGGTTTCATGTCGTAAAGGGATTCATCGTTCGGAACACGGCCGCGATTGTCGGCCTTAGCCACCGGACCCGCAAACGGGCGTCCCGTGGGGGATGGGATCAGTCATCGGCCGCGAGCAGGCGGAACTCGCGTGCATAGCGTCTCATCCGCTCCATGGCGCGCGCTCGCTGCTGCGCCGAAACCCGGGCGTCGAAGTCCACCATCAGCGCGAAGAACCCCTGCCATGCCGAGCGCCGGGCCTCGGCATAGCCAGGGGCATAGCCGGTGTCGAGATCGATCCACCAGTCCAGCATTTGGCGCTCGATGGCGGCGGCGTCCGCCGTGGAGAGCAGATCGGTCATTTCCTCAAGCCGTTCGCGGCGATGCGCGACCCAGCGTGCCCGGAAGTTGCCCAGCTTGGAGAGTTTCTCGCGCAGATACCGGGTCTGTTCGTCACTCAGATCGCCCAGCCAGCGTTCTAGTTGCTCTTCCACCTCGTCGACGCGTCGGTCCAGCCGCTCATCCGGGGCAAGGGCGAGGGGTTCAGCGGCCTCTTCGATTCGTTCCAGGCCGCGCTCGTGAAACCGTTCGATCTGTCGCGGGGCCAGGTCGGCGAGAAAAGGAGCAACCCGGGGAACCCATTCCGCGACCGCCGCGACGCGATGCCGCTCAATACGCTCCGCGAGCCAGCTCACGTCGGCCTCCGACAGGCCATCCGCGTAGCGATCCGCCATCGCATCGAGGGTATCGGCGTAGGACGGCAGTTGGGTCTGTCGGTGCCAGCGATGCGCGGCGGCGATCAGCGTTTCGACCTCAGCCTGCTGACCGGCTTGGATGCCAAATCGTTCGTCGACCCAGTTGTACGCCAGCCAG
>JBMYTY010000121.1:0-5729 GCA_049604855.1 Gammaproteobacteria bacterium
CACCCAGGCCTGTGCCGTGGACCTGGGATTGCCCGGGGTGTTGCCGGTACTCAACCGCGAGGCGGTGCGCATGGCGGTGAAGTTCGCCCTGGCCGCCAACGCCAAGGTCAATGCCCGTTCGATCTTCGCGCGTAAGAACTACTTCTACCCCGACCTGCCCAAAGGCTACCAGATCTCCCAGTTCGAGATCCCCGTGGTGGGCGAGGGAGAGGTGAACATCGTGCTCGAGGATGGTGCCGAGAAGGTCGTGGGCGTGACCCGCGCGCACCTGGAGGAGGATGCGGGCAAGAGCCTGCACGAGGACTTCCACGGTATGACCGGTATCGACCTGAACCGGGCCGGTACGCCGCTGCTGGAGATCGTTTCCGAGCCGGACATGCGTTCGGCGAAAGAGGCCGTGGCCTACGCCAAGAAGATCTATTCCCTGGTGACCTACATCGGTATCTGCGATGGCAACATGCAGGAGGGCTCCTTCCGCATGGACGCCAACGTCTCCGTGCGACCCAAGGGCCAAGAGGAGTTCGGGACCCGCGCTGAGATCAAGAACCTCAACTCCTTCCGTTTCCTGGAGCGCGCCATCAACTACGAGGTGGAACGCCAGATCGACATGATCGAGGACGGTGGCACGGTGGTCCAGGAGACCCGCCTGTACGACGCGGCGCGCAACGAGACCCGCTCCATGCGCAGCAAGGAGGAGGCCAACGATTACCGCTACTTCCCCGATCCTGATCTGTTGCCCGTGGTGATCGAGGAATCCTGGCTGGATGAGATCGGCGCTGAGTTGCCGGAGTTACCTGATGCCAAGCGCGACCGCTACATGAGCGAGTTCTCACTGTCCGCCTACGATGCGGGCGTGCTCACGGCCACGCGCGCCCTGGGGGATTATTTCGAGGCGGTGATCGCCGCTTCCGGTGGCGAGGCCAAGTTGGCGGCCAATTGGGTCATGGGTGAGTTGTCCGCCTGGTTGAACAAGGAAAACCGTGAGATCGAGCAGAGCCCGGTATCCGCCGATGCCCTGGGCGGACTGCTCAAGCGCATCGCGGACAACACCATCTCGGGCAAGATCGCCAAGGACGTTTTCGAGGCCATGTGGAACGGCGAGGGTGATGCGGACGCCATCATCGAGGCCAAGGGCCTGAAACAGATCACCGACAGCGGTGCGCTGGAGGCCATCGTCGACGAGATCATCGCCGGCAACCCCAAGCAGGTGGAACAGTACAGGGGGGGCAAGGACAAGTTGTTCGGCTTCTTCGTGGGTCAGGCCATGAAGGCGACCCGCGGCAAGGCCAACCCGGCCCAGATCAATGCCCTGCTGAAGCAGAAGCTGGATGGCTGAGTTCTCCATCGTCGGGGAGACATCGGGCGATGCGCTCTATCGATTCACCTTTGAGGGTGCGGGTGTACGCGGAGTGCTGATCAAGCTGGACGAGGTCTGGCGGCGCATCCAGGGGACGCACGATTATCCCGCTACCGTGGCCTCGCCCCTGGGGCAGGCCCTGGCGGCCTCCGCATTGCTGTCATCGACCGTGAAGATGGCGGGCAGCATGATCTTGCAGATCCAGGGCAAGGGGCCCTTGCACATGCTCGTGGCGCAGGCCACGCATCAACGCCAGGTGCGGGCCGTGGCGCGCTGGGGCGGCGAGGTGCCCGATGGGGATCTGGAGGCGGTGTTCGGCCCCGGTCGGCTGGTGATGACCATCGATCCCGAGGGCGGGGAACGCTACCAGGGCATCGTCAGTCTTGAGGGCGAGGATATCGCCGGGGCCCTGCGTGCCTATTTCGACCGTTCCGAGCAGCTCAATACCGGGATCTGGCTGTTCGCCGATGGTGAGCATGCGGCCGGCCTCATGATCCAGGAAATGCCCTCCCAGTCGGGAGACCCGGAAGACTGGGAGCGTATTCATCACCTGGCGGCCACCGTCACGGCGGACGAGTTGCTGCGCCTTCCCGCCCGCGAGGTTCTTCATCGGCTGTTTCACCAGGAGACGACGCGGCTTTACGAGCCGGAAGCGGTGGCCTGGTTCTGCGGTTGCTCCCGCGACAAGCTGGGCCAGACCCTGGTCACCCTGGGCCGGGAGGATGTGGAAGAGATGTTGGCCGAGCAGGGCGGTGAATTGGAACTGACCTGCGAGTTCTGCAATACCGACTACCGATTCGACGTGGTGGACGTGAAAGCCCTGTTCGCGGACGGTATGACCATGGACGGGCCAAGGACGCGTCAGTAGCGCCCTCCGGTCAGCCGGGGCCGGGAAAACGCCCGCTCAAGGGGACCAGGGGACGCGCTCGGCGAGAAACTCCGAAAGCCGCCGCGCACCGTCCCGGGTCCAGTGGACGCCGGTTTCGGTGAACAGTTCGGCGGGCGCGCCCGGGTAGGCGCGTACCACCTCGTTGGCATCGACCACCACGGCACCGAGTTCGCGGGCCAGGTCGGCCGCGTTGCGGCTCATGCCGGTGATGTAATGCTTTTCGTGCGCGGGGTCGCCGCCCTGCACGACGAACAGGACCCGTGCACCGTGTTCGCGCCAGAACGGTATGAGACCCCGGAGGAGATGGCGGTAGTTGATGTCGAGGGCCTCGGGGTCGGCCTTGAACGGTGGCACGCGGGGTTTTCCATCGCCGAACAGGGGGAGGAACCAGCGGATGGTGGCCTTGTAGATCAGGCTGTTCCTGTGCAGCCATTGGCTGGAACTCAGCAGGCGGGTGAAGGTACCCAGGCGGCCGGCGGCCACCTCGTCGGCCATGTTGATGCCGTGAAAGGCCAGGTCGTCGGCGTTGAGGTACTCGTTCAGCCCGGAGTACAACACCACCCAGTCGGCATCGAGTTCGGCGAATTCCTCGCGTGACCGGACATTGATGTGGCCGAGGGACCAACTCACGTCCCCGGCGTTGAGCACACGGGCATTGGTGCCGCGCTCGCGCAAACGGTCCTCGAGTTGTAGCGGCCAATCCTCACCCGTGGGCAGGTTGTAGCAAAAGGTCGTGGAGCCGCCGTAGGTGACGATGCGTAGCTCGTCCTGGGGCTTGCTCGCGGGAACGTCGCGGCTCGATTGGAAGCCCCGGTTGTTGAATTCCTTGATGAGGTTGTAGCTGTCGGGCCTGAGAATCCCACCCAGGACGGGATGAGCCTGGTAGATCCCGTAGGTGCGTCCCTCTTTTCCGTAGGCCAGATGGATGTAGGCCCGACCCCCCAGTTCCAGTCCGAGAATGATTCCGACGACGATCAGGGTCAGAACCACCAGGTAACGGAACGTGCCCATGGTGGGCGGGGGATCGGCACGTCGCCGCTGTTCTGTGTCCATCTGTGGCCTGTTTGAACGGAGAAAAGGTGAGCGTCCCGGGTGTGAGCCCTGGGGCCCCGGACTGGTCCTGGGGCATGAGCCCAGGGTCATGAACATTGGGTCATGAACATTGGGTCATGAGCTTTGGGAGCGTGCCGAATCTATCAAATTCCAGGGTTCTGGAACGTGCGCAGGGACTGGAGACGTCCCGATTCCGCTTCCCCTACGGTGCGCCGTGCTCATCACGGACCTACCCCGACCGCACGGCGTGCTGAATCGAGAGGGATCATGCGATGATCCCGCGTCCCGGTAATGCGCTCATGCTCGTGGAATGGATCGTTATCCTGTGCACCGTGTGCATCGCCGGTCCCGTGTCCCGGGTCGCTCCATGCCGTCCCGATCAAGCAATCCGTTGAGGAAGCCGCCTTATGAAAGGGTCGAGAGGCCGACCGGTGCGTATTGCCTATGTGCTGAGTCATCCGATCCAGTACCAGGTGCCGATGTTGCGCGCCATCGCCGAGCAGGACGACATGGAGGTCACCGTGTTCTACGGCCTCGACACCGTCTCCGGGGGCAGTTTCGACAAGCAGTTCGGGCAGCAGGTGAAATGGGATATTCCCTTGCTGGATGGGTATCGATACGAGTTCCTGCCCCAACTGCTGCCGTCCAAGGCCCCGGGGACTTTGCTTCCGATCAACTCCGGCCTGCGCAGCCGCTTGCGGGAGGGTGGTTTCGATATGGTCTGGCTGCATGGTTGGGGGCGTTTGGCGGATTTACTGGCTCTGCGCGATGCCCGAGCGCTCGATCTTCCCGTGCTCATGCGGACGGAGAACAACTTCCGCGGCACGGCGCGACCGCGGGCGGGCTGCATCCAGGGCATGAAAGAGCGGGTGAAACAGTGGGTGCTCAATCACTGTGATGTGTTCGGGTACATGGGGGTGGCCGGTTATGACTACTTCCGTGCCTACCGGGTGCCCGCACGGCAGTTGTTCGATATGCCCTACATGGTCGACAACCCGTGGTGGCGCGCCGCCTGCGACGCCGCGGATATCGACGCTGTGCGCGCCGAGCACGCTCTGGACGATGACCGTCCGGTCCTGCTCTACGTGGGCAAGCTCATGGCGCGTAAGGGGATATTGGAGTTGCTTGAGGCCTACGCGGAGCTGCCCGAAGAGCAACGCCCCTACCTGCTGGTGGTCGGTTCGGGCGAGATGGAGTCGGAGGCACGGACACGCGCCGGGGCGCTCGAACACGTGCGTTTCGCGGGTTTCCGGAATCAGGGGCAATTGCCCGCCTATTTCGCGTTGGCCCAGCTGTTCGTGATTCCGTCACGCGATGAGCAATGGGGCGTGGTGGTGAACGAGGCCATGAATGGTGGCTGTGCGGTCATCGCCAGCGACGAATGCGGTTCCGCTCCGGAACTGGTGATCGAGGGTGAGACCGGATTCATCTATCCGGCGGGGGATCATGAAGCGCTGGTCGGGGCGTTGCGATCCGCCCTGTCGGATCGCGGGGTCCTGGAGGACATGGGTCAAAAGGCACGTGCGCGGGTGGCGACCTACGATGCGCAGCGGATCATGCTGGGTCTGCGCGCCGCCATCGACCGTCTGCGCGAAAGCGGGCGAATCGCGTCGTGAACGCCTGCTTTGCGGGGCGCTGGTACGCATCCCGATGCCGCATTGACAACGGGGCCACCGCGCAGGGTAGGCCCGGCTGATGTGTGGCCTGGTCGGAATTCTCGGGCCTGCTTTCGAGGGGCGTAGCGAACGTCTGCGCGCCATGATGGACGCCATCGCCCATCGAGGCCCGGACGGGGAGGGCATCTACGAGGATGAGCATATTGCCCTGGGGCACCGACGGCTCGCTGTGTTCGATGTCTCCGATGCCGCCGCCCAGCCCATGATCCACCCGCGAGGGGGGCAGGTTCTTGCTTTCAACGGCGCGATCTACAACCACCTGGAGTTGCGCCACGGCCTGGACGAGCAGACCCGTTCCAGCGGCGATACCGAAGTGTTGTTGCGTCTGCTGAGCCGGGATGGGGAGGAGGCACTGCACGGGTTGAACGGGATGTGGGCTTTCGCCTTCTGGGATCCGGCGACGCGGGAACTGCTTCTGAGTCGGGACAGGATGGGGGTGAAGCCCCTCTACTGGCGGCGCTGGGGCGAGTACCTGGCCTTCGCCTCGGAACCTCGCGCCCTGTTGACCCTGGATGCTGAATCACCACGCATGGACGTGGAGGCACTGGCTACGTTCGTGGTCGATCGAACCCTGAATCAATCCACGCGGACCTGCTTCGACGGTATTTACCAGATGCCACCGGCTAGCGTCATGCGGGTCAGCGGGACCCGGCCCGGTCGGCCCGGGTCGAGGTCACGCTGCCTTGACGTCGAGGCACGTTTGCTGCCAAGGCTGAATCATGTCTGAGACCGCCCACGCCCACGAGGGCCGTTG
>JBMYTY010000122.1:0-5702 GCA_049604855.1 Gammaproteobacteria bacterium
GCGGCGAAGCGGCCGTCGGTGAGGACGATACCGGCGGGACCGTCCCAGGGCTCCATGTGCATGGAGTTGTACTCGTAGAACGCGCGCAGCCGTGGCGGCATGTACTCGACGTTCTGCCAGGCGGGCGGGATGCACAGACGCATGGCGCGGAATATGTCCATGCCACCGGCGAGCAGGCCGTCGACCATGTTGTCCAGGCTCATGGAGTCGGAACCATCGTCGCTGACCAGGGGCATGACCTTGCTCATATCCGGGATCAACGGGGTGTCAAACTTGAAGGCACGGGCATTCGCCCAGTTGCGGTTGCCGCGTACGGTGTTGATCTCGCCGTTATGGGCCAGGTGTCGGAACGGCTGGGCCAGGCGCCACTCGGGCAGGGTGTTGGTGGCGAAGCGCTGGTGGAAGACGGCGATGGCGCTTTGCATGCGCGGATCGGCCAGATCGGGGTAGAGGGTATTCAGATAGCGGGGCATGACCATGCCCTTGTAGGAGATCACCCGGCTCGACAAAGAGGCGGGATAAAACACCTCGTCCTCCTCGGCGCGCAGGGTTTTCTCCGCCACGCGACGGGCGATGAACAGGCGGGTCTCGAAGTCTTCGTCCGCCATGCCGGTGGGCGCGTTCACAAACACCTGGCGGATATCCGGCAGTGTGCGCAGGGCGGCCTCGCCGCAGGCCTCTTCGGCGTTGAGCGGGACCTCGCGCCAACCGGCGACCTCCAGGCCCTCCACCTGCAGTGCCTCTTCCAAGACCGCCATGGCGCGGATGGCCAGACATTCGTCCCGGTTGAGGAAGATCTGGCCGGCCGCGTAGTGGCCCGAAAGCTCGATGTCGGCCTCCGCCGCGACGGCGCGCAGAAACCCGTCGGGCTTTTTCAGCAACAGGCCGCAGCCGTCACCGGTCTTTCCATCCGCCGCGATGGCGCCGCGGTGGGTCATGCGGCCGAGGGCGGTGATGGCCGTCTGGATCAGCCAGTTGCTGGCCTGGCCGTCGATCTGGGCAATCAGGCCGAAGCCGCACGAGTCCCGCTCGAATTCCGGGTCGTACAGCCCGTGGGGCGTGGTGGCATTGATGTGTTGTTGGGGCATGGTGTCTCGATGCCGGTCTGTGCCGCCCGGGTTGGCGGGCCAACCGTCACGGTGGTGCGTGGATGTCACCTGGGTTCTCACGGCCTCGACGACGGCGTGCCTGACCGTTGTGCATGAGCCGGGGTCCAGTTTGTTTTTGTGCACTGCAATAGTGCGCGCGCGGGACCTTGCCGTCGCTTGGGAGCATGCCGGATGGGAGCAAGGCCCTTCCCCCGGGGCCGCGTGGCGGCTTTTATTGGATGAGCGCTGCACCGGGGTCCGGCGGCAAGGGCCCCGTATCAGTGCGAAAACCTTCGCAAGGACGGTGCCAAGTCCAACCGGACTGGCTATGGGTAGGTGTTACGACACGGGCTTCCGGCAGGTAAGCTCGGGACTCGGTGTCGCCTGCCCCGTGCACGGGGCAAGCGAAGAGGGAGGTCTGCCAGACAACAACAATGAACATATTGCCCGTAGCGAAAATGATGGCCCGCGTGATCCTGCGCACCCTGTTCCGGGTGCGGGTGCGGGGTATGGAGCACCTGGAGTCCGCTGGTCCCAAGGCGCTGATCGTGGCCAACCACACCTCGTTCCTGGATGCGCCCATCATGGTGGCCTTCCTGCCGGGTCGGTTCACCTTCGCCATCAATACCCATCAGGCCTCACGTTGGTGGATCAGGCCCCTGGTGAAGTGGTTCGACCTTTTCCCGCTGGACCCGACCCATCCCATGGCCATCAAGTCCTTCACCGAGCACGTCCGGGCGGGCAACGTCGCCGCGGTGTTTCCGGAGGGGCGCATTACCGTGACCGGCGGCCTGATGAAGATGTATGACGGCCCCGGCCTGGTGGCGGACAAGGCCGATGCCCCGCTGGTGCCCTTGCACATCGAGGGGGCGCAGTTTTCGAAAGTGAGTCGGATGCAGCGGATATTGAAGTTGCGTTGGTTCCCGCGCATCACGCTCACTTTTCATCCGCCCGTGCGCCTGGAACTGCCCGCTGCCCTCAAGGGGGCCAAGCGTAGGGCGATGGCCGGTGAACGCCTTGCCCATGTGATGGCCGAGGCCATGGTCAACAGCTATGACCGGGATCGCGGCTTTGTTGCCGCCCTGGTGGAGGCGCGGGCACTGCATGGTGGCGGCAAGGAGGTCGCCATGGACATTGAATACACCCCGTTTACCTACAACAGTCTGCTCACGCGCTCATTTATCGCGGGCAAGCTCATGGAGCGGCGCACCGGCAAGGGTGACCGTGTCGGTGTTTTGCTGCCCACGTCGGCCGGGACGGTCGCGGTGTTCCTGGGGCTTCAACTGTTCGGACGGATTCCGGCCATGTTGAATTTCACCTCCGGGGCCGCCGGCATGATTTCCGCCTGCGAGACAGCGGAGTTGGAGACCGTATTCACCTCGCACCGGTTCGTGGACAAGGCCGAACTCCAGAAGGAGGTGGACGCCCTGGCGCAACGGGTCAAGGTCATCTACCTGGACGACCTGCGCCCAGAGGTGGGGCTGGGCATGAAGTTGGCGGGGCTGTTGAAGGCCCACTTCCCCGGCTATTTCGCGCGACGCGGCGGGGGAATGGATGCACGTGGCGACGATCCCGCCGTGGTCCTGTTCACCTCAGGCTCGGAAGGGGTGCCCAAGGGGGTGGTGTTGTCCCACGCCAATCTGCTCGCCAACCACATTCAGATCCGCGCCGTGGTGGATATCAACGCGGCGGACACGATGTTCAACTGCCTGCCGGTGTTTCACTCCTTCGGCCTGATGGGCGGGATTGTCCTGCCCTTGTTGGTGGGGGCACGCACCTTCCATTACCCGTCCCCGCTGCATTACCGGATCATTCCGGAGGCGATCTACGAACAGAACGCCACCGTTCTGTTTGCCACCAACACCTTCCTCAAGGGCTATGCCAAGCACGCCCACCCCTATGACTTCCGCAGCCTGCGTTATGTGGTGGCGGGGGCGGAGCGGCTGAAGGACGATACCCGGCGTGATTGGGTCGACCGATTTGGTATCCGCATCATCGAGGGATATGGCGCGACGGAAACCGCCCCGGTGTTATCCGCCAACACGCCCATGGAGGTGCGTTATGGAACGGTCGGACGCCTGTTCCCCTGCGTCGAGCACCGGCTGGCCCCGGTGCCGGGGATCATGGAGGGCGGCGAGTTGGTGGTGCGTGGCCCCAACGTGATGTTGGGTTATCTGCATCACAATCGTCCCGGTGTGCTGGAGCCGCCATGCTTTGAAGGCGAGCCCGGGTGGTACGCCACCGGGGACGTGGTCACGCTGGATGCGAATGGCTTCGTCACGATCAAGGACCGGGCCAAGCGCTTTGCCAAGGTGGGCGGCGAGATGGTGTCCCTGACCATGGTCGAGGAGCTGGCCGGGCGGGTCTGGCCCGAGTTCCGGCACGCGGCGACGGCCCTGCCAGACGATCGCAAGGGCGAGCAGATCGTGTTGCTGACCGACAATCCGACGGCCCACCGCGAGGACCTGCTGCGCCAGGCCCAGAGGGATGGAATCGCCGAGTTGGCCGTGCCCCGGACCTTATTGATCGTGGAGGAGATTCCTCTGTTGGGGACGGGCAAGACGGACTTCGGTGGGGTCAAACATGCGGCCAGCGCTCGGCTGGAGGTGCGTTCCGCGCTCTGAAACAGGCGGATTGGAAGCCACGGTCGCCTTCCGGTCCTTACACTTCACGTATCGAATCTTCGATTTCATCACGATGCCAAGAGACGTCTGGATCCTCCTGGTCGCGCAGTTTCTGACTGCCTTCGGCGACAACGCCTTGCTGTTCGCGGCCATTGAGATGATCGGTGGCGCGAGCGCGGACAAGTCCTACGTGGCTGCATTGCAGGCTTCGTTCGTGATCGCCTACGTGGTGTTGGCGGCCTGGGTCGGGCCGTTCGCCGACCTCAAACCCAAGACACGGGTACTGACCTGGGCGAATGCGGTCAAGGCTGTAGGGGCGGGCCTGCTCCTGGTCGGCACGGAGCCTCTGCTGGCCTATGGCCTCGTAGGGGTGGGGGCGGTGATGTACAGCCCGGCCAAGTACGGCATCCTGCCGGAGTTGGTGGATGGCGAGCAGCTGATGCGGGCCAACGCCTGGATCGAGGGGGCAACCATCGCGGCCATCATTCTCGGCATGTTGGCGGGGGCCGCTCTGGCGGAGTACTCGGTGTCCGTTGCCCTGGCAGCTATTGTCGGTCTGTTCGTGCTGTCGGGTGTCATGGCGCTGTTCATGCGTCCACTCGCGCCGGTTGTTTCCAATCCGCCGTCGCCATCGCGTTGGCTGCGGGCCGCGCTCACCGACTTTGTGGCCGCGGCGCGGGATGTGCTGGACCAACCGAGAGGGCGTTTCACCCTCTTGGGGTCAGCCCTGTTCTGGTCCAGCGCGGCGCTTTTGCGACTCATGGTGATTGCCTGGGCGCCGTTGGTCCTGACGGTGACGACCACGACCGGGATCGCGGAGCTGACGCTGTGGACCGCCCTCGGTATCGCGGTCGGTGCCCTGCTCGCGCCTCGTTTGATCGGCCTTGAGAGTGTGCGCCGGGCGCGCTTCGCGGCTGGAGCCATGGGGCTCGCCATTATCCTGCTGGGCTTGAGTGACGACCTGATGTTTGCCCGGGTGGCCTTGTTTGCCGCCGGTTTGGCGGGCGGCTTGTTCGTGGTGCCCATCAATGCGGTCCTGCAGGATATCGGGCACCGGGGCGAGGGCAGTGGTGCCGTTGTGGGCGTGCAGCGTTTTGTTGAGAACCTGGCCATGCTGCTGGCCACGGGCGGCTATGCCCTGGCGGTGCGGGCCGGCTTGCCCGCGGTGGAGGCTCTTTTGGGCCTGGGGGGGCTTGTGCTGCTTGCCACACTCTGGGTGAGTCGCCGCCTGCCGCGTTGACGCCGAGCGCCTCCCGGCAAGGTCAGGTCGAGGGTGGGGCCGGGGGGTAAAGACCCTGCGTTGTATTCGACCGGGCTCTCGGCCCGTCAGGGCTTGCACAGGGGTTTGATCCCTGCATCCTCCACCGCGTCGGCGACGGCTTGGACCACACTCTGGATTTCCTCGTAGCTCAGGACCTGATGCAAGCGATTGACCAGTTGCGGATGCAACCTTGCCTGGCGGACCACTCCGTCACCGGGGGTGAATTGGATGCCCACGCGGTTGATGTCGTCAGGCTCCTGTTCGGCGGTGAGATCGGACTGGGCGGCGAACAGGCGATCGTATTCGGCCTCTATGGCGTCGCAGGTGGCCTCATCCAGGTCGTCCGGCACGCGGACCAGCATTTCCTCTCCATCGCCCTCGCCCTCGACCTGATGGGGGATGCCCCGTGCCGTCAGGAAGCTTCTGAATTCCGCTACGAAACGGTCATTGAAGAACACATAGTCGTCGAACATGGCTCAGGTCCTTGCGGTATCGCGTGTTGGCCTTGATTGCGGTTTTCGCATTGGCCATCTCAGAGGGGGGAGGCAGAGGCGCGTAGGGGGGGCGTGGCGGAAACAAAAAGGCCCGGGAGGACCCGGGCCATTCAGATGGCGCGCGAAGCGGATCAGTCGAGTTTCTCGATGCCCATCATCTTGAGGATGTACTTCTCGTACAGGGGCTCGGAGGTTCCCTTTTTCATCTTGCGCATGAAGTACTTTTCGAAGGCGA